>DATLNY010000319.1:0-2065 GCA_035536495.1 Candidatus Saccharimonadia bacterium
GCTCGCGTTCGGGCTCGCCGCGCTCGGCGCGTGGCGTCGCCCGCATGCGGCGCGCTACGTGCTCACCGGGTTTGCGCTCTCGCTCGCGCTGCACGCACATCCGAGCGCGGTGCTGCTCGCGCCGGCAGCGATCGCGGCAACCGCCGCCGCGCCACGCGCTCGCTTCGAGCTCGTGCAGCGGCATGCGGCGCTCGCGCTCGGCTTCGTGCTGCCGTTCCTGCCGATGCTCGTCGCCGAGGCACGCGAGGGCTGGCCGGCGCTCGCGCGCTCCGGTGAGTACTTCGCAAGTACGGACCTGGCCGCGCGGATCGCGCGTATCCCCGTGGTGATCGCGGGAAGCTGGGGTGCACCGGTCGTGCTCGTGCGCGATTTCCTGCTGCCCGATGTCCGTTTCGTGCGCGCGGCATGGGTCGGCGGAATCGCGGCCGTGGGGCTGCTCGCGCTCGTCGGCGTCGCGCGCGCCTCGATCAGGCGAAACCGGCTGCCACCGGTGCTGGCGGCGATCGCGATCGCGACGACGGGCGCTAGCGCGCTGCTGCGCGAGACCGTTGCGTTCTACTTCGTGTTGCCGCTGCTGCCGCTCGTCGCGGGGAGCGTCGCGCTCGCGTTGCGCGAGGCCACGACGCGGCATCGCGACCTCCTCGTCGGCGCGGTCGGTATGTTCGCGCTGATCGCGAATGCCGCGGTGCTGATGCACCGGACGGCACAGGCTGCGCACGGTGAACAATGGCTGCCGCGCGCCTCGCTCGCCGACGTCGCACGCTGGCCGGCCGCCGATCCGGTGCCGCTCGACTACCTGCCGGTCGCGTCTGCCGACCGCGTCTGGGTGCCGTTGCTGTGCGGCGCGTCGGCGCCGGCCGCGCTGCACGGCGACATCGCCGCGCAATTCGAGCTCGCGCAGGCGCTGCCGCTCGTGCTGGGCTGTCGCGATCGCGCACCGCTGCCGGCGATCGGCGGTCCCGGCGCGCCGCGCGTCGCGGGATTGCCGGTCGGACTGATGCGGCGCGCAGCGCTTGCGGTCCCCGCGCACGCGCACGGGCATGCACTGCTCGAGGCGATCACGCCGCTCCACCCGCCGCGCGGCGCGCGTCTTGGGCTGCACGAAGCCTATCCGCCGCATCCGTTCGAGTACGCGCTCGACGAGCGCATCGCGCTCGAGGCGCGCAGCGGCGCGTCGAGCCGCCTTGCGATCACCGAGCTCAATCCCGCATTCGTCGCGACGGCCGAGCCGCGCGTGCGCGCGAACGGCGCGTCGCTCGTGCCGATCGCACGCAGCGCCGGGACCCGGATCTATTACTGCTCGACGTGCACCGCGCCAGTGGAATGGCGCATCGAGCTTGCGAGCGGCAAGCTCGGCTGGATCGACGTGTTCCTCGTGGACGCTCCGCTAGAATCGGCGCCTGCGGGCCTGTAGCTCAACGGTTAGAGCAGGGGACTCATAATCCCTTGGTTGCAGGTTCGAGTCCTGCCGGGCCCATCACGTTCGTGGCACGCGAGTTGTAAGTTGCCGCGACCTTCCTCGAGTACGCCACGCATGCCCAACGTCCCGCCGAGCCGCGACCCGAACCGCCCGAAGCCGCGGCGCGCACGCGGCGCGGCCGCGCAGCCTGATCCTGCGCCGCAACGGCGCACCCAGTCGAATGACGATGCGCGCCAGGACGGTGCGCTGTCGCGCCACGGCGAGAGCGACGGCGGGATCGGCGTGCGTGCGCGCGGCGGCTACGCGGAACAGGCGCCCGCGGCGAGCGCCGGCAAGCCCACGACCGGCGCCGGGAAGGGCGTGGGCGGCAAGGACAAGGCCGGTAGGGTCAAGAGCCGGCCGAGCTGAGCCGGGTGGTTGTCCTCGCCGTGGCGCTGGCAGAGACTTGCGCACCCCACCTGGAGGCCCACCCATGAGCACTCGCCTGCGTGCACTCGCGCTCGTCGCCGCCGGATGCTTCGCCGTGCCCGCCACCGCGCACGCCGACGCCGATTGCGAGATGCGCTTTTCGATGAAGGGCTGGTCGGCGTTCTACAAGACCTCCTCGGGCACCGGCACGATCCGCTGCAACAACGGCCAGACCCT
>DATLNY010000320.1:0-4497 GCA_035536495.1 Candidatus Saccharimonadia bacterium
CTTCGCCCAGCTCGCGACGCTGCTCGGAAAGATCGCGCAGCTGCCGAACGTGCTCGAGGCGCGTCGCGTCGCCGCGGTCCGCCAGCCATGAACGTGCGCATACGAATCTCCGGCGCCACGCGCACTGGGCGTCATCCCGGCGAAGGCCGGGATCCAGCGACTTGCCGACGTCCGCGAAGGCGCTGGGTCCCGGCTTGCGCCGGGATGACGCCGTTGGTGGCGTTGTGCGGTGCGAGCGGGGCCACGCTGACTGCGTGTTACGGTGACGGCGAATGATCGAGATCCCCGGCTACCGCGTGGTCCGCCAGATCGGACGCGGCGGCATGGCGACCGTGTACCTCGCGATCCAGCGCTCGGTCGACCGCGAGGTCGCGCTGAAGGTGATGTCGCCGCAGCTCCTCGCCGACCCGAACTACGGCGAGCGTTTCCTGCGCGAGGCGCGCATCGCCGCGAAGCTGCACCACCGGCACGTCGTCGGCGTGCACGACGTCGGCCGCTACCGCGACCTGCACTTCATCGCGATGGAATACCTGCCCGGCGGCTCGATCCTGCCGCGCGGCGAAGGTTCGCGCAGCGCCGCGTTCGCGTTGCGCGTGACGCGCGAGATCGCGACCGCGCTGTCGTACGCACACGCGAAGGGCTTCGTGCACCGCGACGTCAAGCCCGACAACATCCTGCTGCGCGAGGACGACAGCGCCGCGCTTGCGGACTTCGGCATCGCGCGCGCGAGCGAGTCCGCGACGCGCATGACGCGCACCGGCGCGGTCGTCGGCACGCCGCACTACATGAGCCCCGAGCAGGCGCGCGGGCGGCCGATCGACGGCCGCGCGGACCTCTATTCGCTCGGCATCGTGCTCTACGAAATGCTGGCCGGCCGCGTGCCGTACGAGGCCGACGATTCGCTCGCGGTCGGGATCATGCACATCTCCGAGCCGGTACCGCTGCTGCCGCCGCCGTACGAGGCGCTGCAGCCGCTGCTCTCTCGGCTGCTCGCGAAGCAGCCCGAGGAGCGCTACCAGGATGGCAGCGAGCTCGCGCTCGCGATCCATGGGTACGAGCAGGCGCTCGCCGCGGGCGAGCTCGCGGGCGTGCCGATGCCGGCCGAGGACGAGCGACGCCGCATGCTCGAGACGCGGCCGCTGCCGCGCGCCGCGCCGCCACAGGCCGCGACGACGCAGCTCGCGCCCCTCGCCGAGCCGGAGGCTGCGTACGGGCGCGGCGAGCCACGCATCGGGCGCATCGACGACGCCCTGCTGCGCGACGACCGCCCGCGCGCCGCGCCCGCCCGCACGCGGCGCGAGCGCGGCGTGCTGCGCACGATCTTCACGATCCTCGCCCTCACCGTGATCGTCGTCGCGCTGTGGTCGAGCCAGGACCGCCTGCGCGCGCTGCTGCCCGAGACCGAGGTCAACACGCTGCTGGTCGAGGGCGATGCGGCGCTCGACCGCGGGCAGCTGACGGGCCCCGAGTCGGCGAGCGCCCGTTACGCGCAGGTGCTCGTGCTCGATCCGGACAACACGCGCGCGATCGAGGGCCGCATCCGCATCGGCGAGCGGCTGCTCGCGGATGCGCGTACCGCGCTCGAGTCCGGAAGGATCGATGACGCGCGCTCGCTCGCGCTCGCGGCGCGCGCGCTGCTCGGCGGCGGCGACGCGCTCGCCGCGCTCGACCAGCAGGTCGAAGCGGCCGCAGCGCGGACCGGTACGCTCGACACGCTGCTCGCGCAGGCGCGCGACGCGCAGGCCGCGGGCCGGCTCGCGGGCAGCGCGGATGCTGCGCTCGAGCTCTACCGGCAGGCACTCGTCGCCGATCCCGACAATGCGATCGCCGCAGCCGGCCTGCAGGCCGTGCTCGACGCGCTCGCGGCGCAGGCGCAAAGTTCGTTGCGCAACGACGAGCTCGCGCGCGGCACCGCGGCGATCGAGCAGATCGCACGCGCCTCGCCGGGCCACCCCGGGCTGCCCGAGCTTCGCGCCGCCCTGGGCGACGCCGAACGCCGCGCCGCGCAACGTGCGATCGACGAACGCCACCGCGGCGAAGGGCTGCTCGTGCAGGCGAGCGCCGCGCTCGATGCGAACGATCCCGCTGCGGCCGCCGGGCTGATCGACGAAGCGCAACGCACCGGTGTCGCAGCGACCGACATCGCGGTCGCGCGCACGCGGCTTGCCGAGCTCGAGGAGCGCAACGCGATCGCCGCGTCGGCCGAATCGAGCGCGGCGCAGCAGCAGCGCGCCGATGCGCTCGTCGCCGAAGCCGAGGCCGCGCTCGCGTCCGGCAAGCTCATGGATCCGCCCGGCGCGAACGCGTACGACAAGTACCGCGAGGCGCTCGGCGCCGATCCTCGCCACGCGCGCGCGAATGCCGGCATCGCCGCGCTGCCCGCGCACGCGCGGACATTGTTTGCCGGCGCGATCGAGGAAAACCGCCTGGGGCAGGCGCGCGAGTACCTCGACGCCGTCGAAGCGGTCCGCCGTGACGATCCCGACCTGCCGCGAATGCGCCGCGAGCTCGCGATCGCGCTGCTCGCGCAGGCCGAGCGGCAGATCGGCGACGGCCAGCTCGACGTCGCGGCCCGATCGATTGAAAAGGCACGCGAGCTCGCCCCGGGCGAGCCGCGCATCACCGACGCCGAAAACCGCCTGCGCCTCGCGCGCGGCAGCTGAAAGGACGCAATGCCATGACGCCGATCCGCATCCGGGGTTCCGCCGTATCGAGCGTGCTTGCCGTGCTCGCCTTGCTGCTCGTCGCCTGGCTGGTCTGGCCGACCTTGCGCAGCTGGCGCGTGAAGGTCGATACGACCCCGCGTGCGGTCACCGCGCGCGGCGACCTCGCCGACGACGAGAAGACGACGATCGCGGTGTTCGAGCAGGCGAGCCCCTCGGTCGCGTACATCACGACGACGGCGCGCGCCGTCAACGCGTGGACGCGCAACGTCATGGAGGTGCCGCGCGGGTCGGGCTCGGGCTTCGTCTGGGACGACGCCGGCCACGTCGTGACGAACGTCCACGTCGTGGCCGGCGCGCAGAGCGCGATCGTGCGGCTCTCGGGCGAGCGCGAGTTCGCCGCGGTGCCGGTCGGCTTCAGCCCCGAGCACGACATCGCGGTGCTGAAGATCACGGTGCCGGTCGATCCGCCGCCGCCGCTGCCGATCGGCACGAGCGCGGACCTTCGCGTCGGGCAGAAGGTCTATGCGATCGGCAATCCCTTCGGGCTCGATCGCACGCTGACGACCGGCATCATCTCGGCGATCGACCGCACGATCGAAAGCCCCGCGGGCCGTTCGATCGAGCGCGTGATCCAGACCGATGCCGCGATCAATCCCGGCAACTCGGGCGGCCCGCTGCTCGACAGCGCGGGACGCCTGATCGGGATGAACACCGCGATCTACTCGAGCTCGGGCTCGAGCGCCGGCGTCGGCTTCGCGGTGCCGGTCGATACGGTCAACCGGATCGTCCCGAAGCTGATCGCCGAGGGGAAGTACGCGCGTCCCGTGCTCGGCATCAACGCCGACGACCGCATCAGCGACCAGCTGCTCGAATCGGTCGGCCTCGAGGGCGTGCCGGTGCTCGGGATCAACCCCGACGGCGCGGCAGCACGCGCCGGCATGGAGGCCGCGAAGATCGGCCGCGACGGCAACGTGGAGCTCGGCGACGTGATCCGCAGCGTCGACGGCGAGAAGGTCGCGAACCTCGACGACCTCACCGACGTGCTAGACCGGCGCGAGGTCGGCCAGGCTGTCGACATCGTCGTCTGGCGCGATGGCCGCGAGGTCACGCTGAAGGCGACGCTGGCCGCGCCGGCGGACTAGCGCGACCGCGCTTTCGCACCCCTTGCGTCGGTGATGGTTTCGGCGCGCGTCAGCCCTGGCGCGGCAGGATGCGCTGCAGCGCCGCGCGCGCGGCATCGAACGAGAACGCGCGCTCGACGTTGCGCACGCCGCCTTCGGAGAGCCGCTGCCAGAGCGTCTCGTCGTGGTAGAGCGACACGATCGCCTCGGCGAAATCGTCCGGTGATTCGGCGACGAGCGCGTCATTCCCCGTTTCGACCTGCATGCCCTCGACCGCGATCGGCGTCGCGACGACCGGCTGGCCGTGCGCCATGCTCTGGTTGACCTTGCCCTTGACGCCCGCGCCGTAACGCAGCGGCGCGACCGCGATGCGGCAACCGTCGAGGAACGGCGCGAGGTCGGCGACGTGGCCGTGCGCGACGACGCGCTCCGATGCGAGCGCACGGACTTCGTCTGGCATCCTGCTGCCGACGATGTGGAAGCGCGCGTCGGGCAGCTTCGCCTCGACCTTCGGCCAGACGTCGCGCACGAACCACTGCATCGCGTCGAGGTTCGGCGGGTGCTGGAAGCCGCCGACGAACCAGAAGTCCTTGCGTTCGACGAACGGCGTGAGCGCGCCTTTTACCTCGTGCTCGTTCGAGAGCACCTCGACGCTCGCACCGGGAGCCTCGAGCTCGAGCAGCACGCGCTCGACCGTGCTCACGACGAGC
>DATLNY010000321.1:0-2404 GCA_035536495.1 Candidatus Saccharimonadia bacterium
GCCGAGACGAGCGCCTGGCGGCGGGCCTCGACCTCGCTGACGCCCGCGACGACCGCGCGATAGTTGTTGCGCGTCGTGCGCTCGACCGCGCGCTGGTCCTGCTCGAGCAGCTCGGCGTTGACATCGCGCAGCGCGACGGCCTGGCGCACGCGGGACTGGACCGCGAAGCCCTCGAAGATCGGCACCGTCAGCAGCAGGCCGAACGACGTGTCGTCGAAGCTCGTGTCGACCGGGAAGGTGACGCGCGAGGCGCCGCCTTCGTTGAAGCTCTCGCCCCACTGTGCGTTGTCGGTGAACGTGACGCTGCCGCTCAAGTAGGGCAGGTGGCCCGCCTTCGCGGTGCCGATGTCGTGCTCGGTCGCGCGCACCGCATGGCGGCGCGACTCGAGCACGGCATTCTCGTCGAGAGCGACCGTGACCCAGGCTTCGGGGTCCGCCGGCTCCGGCGCGGCGAGCGGGATGTCCTCGCGCAGTGCTTCGAGCGTCTCGATCTGCTTGCCCGTCAGCTCGCGCAGCGCCTCGTGCGAATCGTTGAGCTGGGTCTCGGCGAGGATGCGGTTGGCGCGCGCGGAGTCGAAGCGGGCGCGCGCCTCGTGCACGTCGGTGATCGCGGTGAGCCCGACCTCGAAGCGCTGGTCGGCCTGCTCGAGCTGCCGTCCCACCGCGGTTTCCTCGGCGCGCAGCGCCTCGACGTTCGAGGTGTTGTTCAGCGCCGTGAAGTACGCGAGCGCGACGCGCGTGAACAGGTTGTCGAGCGCCGCCTCGTAGTCGGCCTCGGCGCGCGAGCGCGTCGCGCGCGCGCTGCGAAGCCGCGTGTAGTTCGAATGGTTGTAGATCGACTGCAGCAGCGACACGCGGTACGTGCGCGTGCGCGCGTCCTGTGCGCCCTGGAACTGCCCGAACTCGACCGAGCCGTCGGGCTGGATCGTCGCGTCGAGGCCGGTCGAATCGTTGTCGGAGTCGCCGAGGTTGGCGGTGCCGGTGATGTTCGGCAGCAGCAGCGCGCGCGACTGCGCGACGCCTTCGGCGATCGCGCGGCGGTTCGCATCGACGAACGACAGCTGCGGATCGCTCGCGCGCGCGAGCTCGTAGATCTCGAGCAGGTCTTCGGCCGCGGCGGGCGGCGCGAACGCCGCTCCGACGGCGAGCGCGAGGGCGGTCAGGACGAGCTGGGGAGAGAAGCGCATGTCGTTTCCTTGGCGTATTCGGGTGGCGGCGCGGCTCAGAGCACGAAGCGCTTCGGCGGCGCGGCGTTGACGAGATAGGGAATGTCCGTTTCGAACAGGCTTGCTGCGCTGTAATCGGTCTCGCTGACGCGCGTCAGCAGCGTCGCGTCCATCGCCGGGGATACGCCGCGCACGACGAACATCCGGCCGCCGACGCGGACCCACGACCTGAAACTTTCCGGGACCTCGGCGACGGCTCCGGTGATGCATACGACGTCGAACTGCCGGGCGGGCTTCCACGACAGCGCGTCGGCCGCCTCGAGCCGCACGTTCGAGATGCCGGCGAGCGCAAGCCGACCGGCTGCGCGCTCGACGAAGCGCGGCTCGATGTCGATGCTCGTGACTTCACGGCCGAGCTGCGCGAGGCACGCCGTCACGAAACCGCTGCCGGTCCCGACCTCGAGGATCGAGCACGCATCGCTCGCGTCGAGCGCTTGCAGCATGCGGCCCTCGACGGTGGGCTTCATCATGACCTCGGGCCGCTCGCCGCCGTCGACCGGCAGTGCGAGGTCCGCGAATGCCATCTTGCGATAGCGCGCCGGCACGAAGTCCTCGCGCTTGACCGTGCGCAGCACGTCGAGCACGCGCGCATCGAGCACGTCCCACGGACGCACCTGCTGCTCGATCATGTTGAAGCGTGCGCGTTCGAAATCGAGGGACATGGTCCGGGTTCTGCTGCGGTGAAAAGGCGCAAAAGGCTAGCGGAAAAGGGGTCAGAGTGCCTTTTTCGACGGCGAACGTCGAACCGCGAGCCCTTTCGGCGAAAAAGGCACTCTGACCCCCTTTCCGCACGTTCGGGCATGGCGGGCGCCTGCCGTAGTGCCAAACGTCACTCGGCGCGGGTCACGTCGCGATCGCGGGCTCCAGCCGGACCGGGGCTTGCGCCTCGACCGGGCGGCGCACGCGGAACCACGCCGCGTAGAGCGCCGGCAGGAACAGCACGGTCAGCGCGGTTGCGACGATCAGCCCGCCCATGATCGCGACGGCCATCGGGCCGAAGAACGCGCTGCGCGACAAGGGAATCATCGCGAGCACCGCGGCCGCGGCCGTCAGCACGATCGGGCGGAAGCGCCGCACCGTTGCATCGACCACCGCCTGGAACGGGGCGTGCCCCGATGCGATGTCCTGGTCGATCTGGTCGACGAGGATGACCGAGTTGCGCATGATCATCCCCGACA
>DATLNY010000322.1:0-5138 GCA_035536495.1 Candidatus Saccharimonadia bacterium
CGCCGAGTCGTTCAAGTCCGAGGACATCGCCCGGTTGATGTCGGCAAGCGTCAGCGAGGCGGAGAGCGGCCGCGAGCAGCAGACGTACGAGATTTTTTAGACGGCTTCGCGCCGGCACGTCCCTGTGCCGGAAACGCCCGCAGACCCGACGCTTTTCGCAGGGCGATCCGAAGTCACTGTAGGAGGGGCGTCAGCCCCGACGCTTTTCGCAGCGCGCTCCGGAATCACTGTGGGAGGGGCGAAAGCCCCGACGCTTTGGGCAGCGAGCTCCAGAATCACTGTGGGAGGGGCGAAAGCCCCGACGCCCGCTTGCGATCCCGTCAGGCTTGAGTCGCCGCATCGGCGGACGCATGTCGGATCGATGCAGAAGCGGCGCGACAAGATCCGGGGCGACCAGCGGACGCGCGAGGTCCGAGTGCGCATCGCGCAGGATGCCGCGCGGCTGATTTCCGAGCACGGGATCCGAGACTACGCGCAGGCGCGGCGCAAGGCGGCGGAGCGCCTCGGCGTCCGCGACGAGGCCGCGATGCCGGCGCATGCGGAGGTCGAGGAGGCGCTGCGCGAGTTCCAGCGCCTGTTCCGCGGCGCGACGCAACCGGGCGTGCTGCGTGCGCGGCGCGAAGCGGCGCGCGAGGCGATGCGGTTCTTCTCGGCGTTCGAGCCGCGCCTCGTCGGCGCCGTGCTCGACGGCACCGCGGACGAGCACTCGGCGGTCTGCCTGCACCTCTACAGCGACGACCTGCACGCCGTACAGAACGTGCTCGACGGGCAACGCATCCCGTACGAAGCCGATGCGCGACGCCTGAAGTTCGAGCGCGAGCGCGTCAGCGAGCACCCCGCCTATCGATTCGTCGCCGACGGCGTGCCGTTCGAGCTCACGGTGCTGCCGTCCGACGCGTTGCGCCACCCGCCGCTCGATCGCGCCGACGACAAGCCGGTCGAGCGCGCGTCGCTCGCCGCGCTCGAAACCCTGATCCGGCTCGGCTAGACCGCTTCAGCGCTTCGCGAGCGGCGTGTACTCGCGCGTCGCGGGGCCGGTGTAGACCTGCCGCGGGCGGCCGATCTTCGTGTCGGGCGTGACGTTCTGCTCGAGCCAGTGCGCAACCCAGCCGGCAGTGCGCGCGATCGCGAACATCACCGTGAACATCTCGGTCGGGATCTTCAGTGCCTTGTAGATCAGGCCCGAATAGAAGTCGACGTTCGGGTAGAGCTTGCGCTCGACGAAGTACGAATCCTTGAGCGCCGCCTCCTCGAGCTTCATCGCGACCTCGAGCAGCGGGTCGTGCACGCCGAGGTCGTGCAGCACCTTGTGGCACATCTCGCGGATGATCGTCGCGCGCGGATCGAAGTTCTTGTAGACGCGATGGCCGAAGCCCATCAGGCGGAAGCCGGAGTTCTTGTCCTTCGCGCGGTCGACCGCCTTCGACACGTTCGCGGGGTCGCCGATCCCCGACAGCATGTCGAGCACGGCCTCGTTCGCGCCGCCGTGCGCGGGCCCCCAGAGCGCCGCGATCCCGGCCGCGACGCACGCGTACGGGTTCGCGCCGGTGGAGCCGACGAGGCGCACGGTCGAAGTCGATGCGTTCTGTTCGTGGTCGGCGTGCAGGATGAACAGCAGGTCGAGCGCCTTCGCGGCGACCTCCGGCAGCTCGAGCGGCTCGGACGGCACCTCGAACATCATGTGCAGGAAGCGCGTGCAGTACTCGAGGTTGTTGCGCGGGTAGCGCACCGGCCAGCCGATCGAGTTGCGATAGCAGCCCGCGGCGATGGTCGGCATCTTCGCGATCAGCCGGATCGCGGCGAGATGGCGCTGCTTCGGATCGTCGATGTCGAGCGAGTCGTGGTAGAAGGCCGCGAGCGAGCCGATCATGCCGCACAGCATCGCCATCGGATGCGCGTCGTAGTGGAAGCCGTGCATGAAGCTCTTGAGCGACTCGTGCATCATCGTGTGATGCGTGACGTCGTGCTCGAAGCCGGCGTGCTGGTCCTTCGACGGCAGCTCGCCGTGCATCAGCAGGTACGCGACCTCGAGGAAATTCGAGTGCTTCGCGAGCTGCTCGATCGGGTAGCCGCGGTAGAGCAGCACGCCCTGGTCGCCGTCGATGTAGGTGATCGCGCTCTTCGTCGCGGCCGTCGACATGAAGCCAGGGTCGTAGGTGAACAGCCCGGTTTCCTTGTGCAGCTTGCCGATGTCGATCGCCGCAGGGCCGAGCGTGCCGGTGACGATCGGCAGCGACGTGGACTTGCTCTCGGTATCGGTGAGGACGACGCTCGAGGTCACGGCGGGCTCCTTGCTCTGCGGTGGCGTGCGGCTGCGTGGGTACCGACGCTAGTCCGGACGGAGCGCGCTGCCATCGCCCTGTCGCGAGCTACGCGAAGGCGCGGAGTATCGCACAAGGCTTTTCGCCGTCGGCATTGCACCAGCGGCCGCAAAGCAGAACGCCGGACCGTTGCGGGTCCGGCGTTTCTGGGGAATGGATTCCGGCTTGCGCCGGGATGACGTCGCGCTATAGGCGCGACGTCATTTCGCGGTCGTGCCGCCGGCGTAGCGCTTGCGGAACTTGTCGACGCGGCCGCCGGTGTCCATGACCTTCGTCTTGCCCGTGTAGAACGGGTGCGAGGCGCTCGAGATTTCGACCTTGATGAGGGGATATTCCTTGCCATCCTCCCACTTCATCGTTTCCTTGCTCGTCATCGTCGAGCGCGTCAGGAACTTGAAATCGGTCGAGATGTCCTGGAACACGACGTCGTGGTACTTCGGGTGGATTTTGGCCTGCATGACACGGTCGCTCGCGGAAAAAGACGGGCATCATAGCCGGCGCACGAGGTCTCCTGCAAGTCCTCGATCCGGAACGGTTTTCACCCCGACTTCAACGCCGCCGCGACCATCTCGCCGAAGCGCGGTAGCGGAAACTCGAGCGCGATCGCGGTGTTGGCGGGCCGGCCGCAGCGCTCGTTCCAGTCGACGACGGTCATCCCCCGCGTATGGCTGCCGCCGAGCTCGACCATGACGGCGCGCCGGGCCCAGCGCGTGACGCGTTCCGGCTCGAGTACCACGGCCATCGCGAGCGCATCGGCGCCGTGCCAGACCTCGGCGTCGCGCGTGCCGGCCATGAACGCGCGCGTCTTGCGCGAGATGCCTTCGTAGAAGCGCGCGATCGGGCTGCCCCCGGAGAACCACGCGTCGAGTTGCGAGTAGGCGATCCCGTGCCGGACGACGGCCTCCCAGTCGACGAGCTCGAGCGCGGGCCACGCGTCGAACACGACGCGGGCGGCCTCGGGATCGAAGCCGATGTTGAACTCGACGGTGAGCCGCGGCATCGGGAGGTTGCCGCGGCCGGTCACCGCGCCGCCCATCACGACGAGGCGCTTGACGAGCGTCGGCAGCGCGGGCTCGAGCGCGAGCGCGAGCGCGAGGTTCGTCAGCGGCCCGAGCATCACGAAGGTGAGCTCGCCCGGATTCGCGCGTGCGAGCCGCACGAGCGCCGATGCCGCGTGCTCGGCTTCCGGCTCGCGCACCGGCGCTTCGTAGCCGACGTCGCCGAAGCCGTCGAGGCCGTGCACGAACGCCGCGTCCTCCGGTACGGCGACGAGCGGCGCGGCCGCGCCCGGAAATACCGGCGTGCGGGCGTCGATGAGCTCGAGCAGCTTGAGCGCGTTGCGGGTCGTGTGCGCGAGCCCGACGTTGCCCGCTGCGATCGTCAGCGCGAGGACGGTCGCGTTCGGCGCGGCGTGCGCCATCAGGATCGCGAGCGCGTCGTCGACGCCGGGGTCGGTGTCGATCACGAGTCGATGCATGGTCGTTCCCATTCAGGCCTGCGCGTAGCGTACGGCGGAACCGATCCAGCGCCGAATCAGGCCGTCGATCGATTCGGGCGCTGCATCGAGCATCATGCCGGCCGCCGCACCGACCTCGACGAGCAACGCCGCGTCGCGTGCGAGGTTCGCGACGCGGAAGCCGGCTTCGCCGGTCTGGCGCGTGCCGAGCAGTTCACCGGGGCCGCGCAATTCGAGATCCTTCTCGGCGATCAGGAAGCCGTCGTTGGTCTCGCGCATGATCGCGAGCCGATCCCTCGCGCTGCCCGACAGCGGCGGCTGGTACAGCAGCACGCAGCTCGACGCGGCCTCGCCGCGCCCGACGCGCCCGCGCAACTGGTGCAGCTGCGACAGGCCGAGTCGCTCGGCGTTCTCGATCACCATGAGGCTCGCGTTCGGCACGTCGACGCCGACCTCGATCACCGTCGTCGCGACGAGCACCTGCGTGCGACCGCTCGCGAATTCGTCCATCGCATGCTGCTTGTCGCTCGCCTTGAGGCGTCCGTGCACGAGGCCGACGCGGATGCCGGCCAGTGCGTCGGACAGCTCCAGCCAGGCCGATTCGGCCGCCTGCGCCTCGAGCAGCTCGGACTCCTCGATCAGCGTGCACACCCAATACGCCTGGCGGCCTTGCGCGGCGGCGACGCGGATGCGCTCGATGACGTCGGCGCGCTTGCCGTTCGCGAGCGCGACCGTGACGATCGGCTTGCGGCCCGGCGGCATCTCGTCGATCACCGACGCGTCGAGGTCGGCGTACGCCGTCATCGCGAGCGTGCGCGGGATCGGCGTCGCCGTCATGACGAGCTGGTGCGGCGTCGTGCCGCCGCCCTTGTCGCGCAGCGCGAGCCGCTGGTGCACGCCGAAGCGGTGCTGCTCGTCGACGATCGCGAGCGCGAGCGCGCGAAACGACACGCCATCCTGCATCAGTGCGTGCGTCCCGATGACGAGATCGGCTTCGGCCGCGACGGACGCGAGCGCCCGCTCGCGCGCCTTGCCCTTGACCTTGCCGGCGAGCCACGCGACCCGCAACCCGAGCGGCTCGAGCCACCGCACGAAGTTGCGGTAGTGCTGCTCGGCAAGCACTTCGGTCGGCGCCATTACCGCGGCCTGCGCACCGGCGTCGACGACCGACAGCGCCGCGAGCGCCGCGACGACGGTCTTGCCCGAGCCGACGTCGCCCTGCATGAGCCGCAGCATCGGCGGGCCGGCCGCGAGGTCGCGGTCGAGCTCCGCGAGCGCGCGTTGCTGCGCGCGCGTCAGCTCGAACGGCAGTCCGTCGAGGAAGCGCTTCCGTCGTTTGCCGACACCGGCGATGCGCGGAC
>DATLNY010000323.1:0-8373 GCA_035536495.1 Candidatus Saccharimonadia bacterium
GCCGCGGATGTTTTCCGCCGCGTCGTAGCCGTCGATCACGCCGTATTGCAGTGCCGTGCCCGGCATCAGCTGCATGAGGCCCTGCGCACCCTTGTGCGAGCGCGCCTTCGGGTTGAACGCCGATTCGGCATGGACGATCGCGCGCACGAGCGCCGGATCGACGCCCCAGCTCGCGGCGTTGGCAGCGATCTCGGACTGGTAAGCGGTGAGGTTGAGGCGCGTACGCTGCCAGTCGACCGGCGACTTCGGATCGCACGCGGGGCAGTAGAAGCTGACGACCTGATAGCGCGCGTGCGCCGGCTTGCGGTCGGAATAGTGCACGACACCGCGGCCATCGCGGTGCTTGTAGATTGCGCGCGAATGCGTCGCCGTGCCGGGGCTCGTGATGAATGCCGCGTTCGCCGTGCCGACGGCCTTGTCGTTCGCGACGTTGGTGTAATGGACGATGCCCTTCGCGTCGGTCCACTTGCGGATGCCGCCTGCGGCAGCGGCCGGCAGCGCGCTTGCAGCGAGCGCTGCAGCGACCGTTGCGACGGTCCAGAATCGACGTGCCCGGCTACCCATGGTGTGCAAGTTCCTGAACCTTGGCTAAAAAAGCAAGCTGCAGTGCGATGAGGCCGCCGGGCGCGTGCGCCGGCGGTGGTCTGACACAGGCGGTAGCATTACACTTCCTACAACGCAAATTGTTGATTTTGCTCACAGATGGCCGCAAAGCTCTATCTCGAAACGCACGGTTGCCAGATGAACGAGTACGACTCGGCCCGGATGGCTGATCTGCTCGCGGAGTCGCACGGCCTGACGCTCACCACGGTCGAATCGGAAGCCGACGTCGTCCTGTTCAACACCTGTTCGATCCGCGAACGGGCCCAGGAAAAAGTCTTCTCGCGGCTCGGCCGATTCAATCTGTTGAAGCAGGCCAATCCCTCCCTCGTGATCGGCGTCGGCGGCTGCGTCGCGAGCCAGGAAGGCGAGGCCATCATTGGGCGCGCACCACACGTCGACGTCGTGTTCGGCCCGCAGACGCTGCATCGCCTGCCGCAGATGATCGACGCCGCGCGCACGACGCGAACGCCGCAGGTCGACGTGTCGTTCCCCGAAGTCGAGAAGTTCGACCGGCTGCCCGAGCCGCGCGCCGACGGCGCGTCGGCGTTCGTCTCGATCATGGAAGGCTGCAGCCGCTACTGCACGTTCTGCGTGGTGCCGTACACGCGCGGCGAGGAAGTCAGCCGGCCGTTCGACGACGTCGTCGCCGAGGTCGCGGCGCTCGCGGCGCAGGGCGTGCGCGAGGTCGACCTGCTCGGCCAGAACGTCAACGCCTACCGCGGACCGATGCACGACGGCGACACCGCCGACCTCGCGCTGCTGATCGAGACCGTCGCGCGCATCGACGGGATCGGCCGCATCCGCTTCACGACGTCGCATCCGAACGAGTTCGGCGATCGCCTGATCGACGCGTACGCGCAAGTGCCGAAGCTCGCGGCGTACCTGCACCTGCCGGTGCAGGCCGGCTCCGACCGCGTGCTCGCCGCGATGAAGCGCGGGCACACCGTGCTCGAGTACAAGCAGAAGATCCGGCGCCTGCGCGAAGCGCGGCCCGGCATCGTGATCTCGTCGGACTTCATCGTCGGGTTTCCCGGAGAGACCGACGCGGACTTCGCGCAGACCCTGAAGCTCGTCGAGGAAATCGGCTTCGACCAGAGCTACTCGTTCGTCTACTCGCGCCGGCCCGGCACGCCGGCTGCGAGCTACGCCGACGAGACGCCGGTGGAGGTCAAGCGCGAGCGGCTCGCGGCGTTGCAGGCGGCGATCAACGCGAACGCCGCGCGAATCTCGGCGGCGATGGTCGGCACCACGCAGCGCATCCTCGTGACCGGCCCGAGCGCGCGGCGCGCGAGCGAGCTCTGCGGCCGGACCGAAAACCTGCGCACCGTGAACTTCGCGGGCCCGGCGCGCTGCATCGGGCAATTCGTCGACGTCCTCGTGACGCAGGCGATGGCGAATTCGCTGCGCGGGCGATTGGTGCTCGCGGACGAAACCGCCGCGGCGTTGGCTACGCCCTTGCGGGCGAGCGCTGCGAACCCAACCTAAGGCGTCATCCCGGCGAAGGCCGGGATCCAGCGCCTCTTCCGCGCCGATGTCACGGGGCCCCGGCCTTCGCCGGGGTGACGCCATTTGGTGGCGCGCGCGTAGCGCGCGGCCCCGCTCTGGAAGGAACGTCAGCAAGGACATGCACGCGTGACCACCGAAATCATCAAGCGCGAGCTCGCGCTCGAACCGAACGACACCGAGCGGCTCGCGAACCTCGCGGGACCGTTCGACGAGCACCTGCGCATGCTCGAGCTGAGGCTCGGCGTCGAGATCAACAACCGGGGCAACCTGTTCCGGATCATCGGCTCCGAGCATGCGGTCGGGCTCGCCGAGAAGATCCTGGCGGCGCTCCACGACGCGACCGCGAGCGAGACACTCGCCGCGCACAAGGTGCACCTGATGCTCCAGGAGTCCGGCATCGAGGAGTTGATCGAGCGCGAGGCCGGCAAGTCGCACACGGTCGCGATCAAGGTGAAGCACGGCACGGTCAAGGGCCGCGGTCCGAACCAGGTGCGCTACCTGCACCAGATCGCGACGCACGACATCAACTTCGGCGTGGGTCCCGCAGGGACCGGCAAGACGTTCCTCGCGGTCGCTTCCGCGGTCGAGTCGCTCAACGAATCGCGCGTGCAGCGCGTCGTGCTCGTGCGGCCCGCGGTCGAGGCCGGCGAGAAGCTCGGCTTCCTGCCGGGCGACCTCGTTCAGAAGATCGATCCGTACCTGCGCCCGCTGTACGACGCGCTTTACGAGATGCTCGGCTTCGAGAAGGTCGCGAAGCTGATCGAGCGCAACGTCATCGAGATCGCACCGCTCGCGTTCATGCGCGGGCGCACGCTCAACGATTCGTTCGTGATCCTCGACGAGGCGCAGAACACGACGGTCGAGCAGATGAAGATGTTCCTCACGCGCATCGGCTTCGGGTCGATCGCGGTCGTCACCGGGGACATGACGCAGGTCGACCTGCCGCGCACGATCCGCAGCGGGCTGCGGCATTCGATCGAGGTGCTGCGCGACGTCGAGGGGATCAGCTTCACGTTCTTCACGGCCTCCGACGTCGTGCGCCATCCGCTCGTGCAGCGCATCGTGCAGGCCTACGAAAGGCACGAAGAACAGCCGTGAGCCGGGATCGCGCGCAAAGCGCGGATTCGTCCGCGCCGGGGCTACACTGACCTGATGACGATCGTCCGGGTGAGCTACGGGCTTCCCCGCAAGGGGGTACCCGGCGCCGCGTCGTTCCGGCGCTGGAGCGACGCCGCGCTCGACTCGCGCCGCGAGGACGCCGAGGTGTCGATCCGCATCACCGACGTGGCCGAGGGCCGCGCGCTGAACCTTCGTTATCGGCACAAGGACTACGCCACCAACGTGCTGTCGTTCGTCGCGCAGTATCCCGACGGCGTCGGCGCGAACCTGCTCGGCGACCTCGTGATCTGCGCGCCGGTCGTCTCGCGCGAGGCGAAGGACCAGGGCAAGCGTGTCGAGCACCACTGGGCGCACCTGACCGTGCACGGCGTGCTCCACCTGCTCGGTTTCGACCACGAAACCGTCGCCGAGGCCCGCGCGATGGAGGCCGTGGAGCGGCAGGTACTTGAAAAGCTTGGTATTCCAGACCCTTATGACGCCCGCTAGCCAGCCGTTCGGCCACGCTGCGATAAACTCGCGATCCCTCAGGGAAGCGAGTTTTTTCGTTCGATGAGCGAGGACCACAGTACCGAAGGTTCCGCGCCCCGCTCCTGGCTCGACCGACTCGGCCAGGTGTTGTCGGGCGAGCCCCGGAACCGCCACGAGCTGCTCGAGGAACTGCGCCAGGCCCAGGCCAACGGGCTGATGAGCGTCGATACGCTCGCGATGATCGAAGGCGCGATCGGTGTATCGGACAAGCAGGTCAGCGACGTCATGGTCCCGCGCGCGCAGATCGTGACGATCCCCGTCAACGTAGCGCTCGGCGAGATCCTCGAGATCGTGACGAGCTCGGGGCATTCGCGCTTCCCGGTCACGGGCGAGGACCGCGACGAGATCGAGGGCATCCTGCTCGCGAAGGACCTGCTCAAGTGCTTCGGCGACGGCGCACCGCCGTGCGTGCTGCGCGCGCTGTTGCGGCCCGCGGTGCTGATCCCCGAAAACAAGCGCCTCAACGTGCTGCTGAAGGACTTCCGCGCGAGCCGCAACCACATGGCGATCGTGATCGACGAATACGGCGGTGTCGCCGGCCTCGTCACGATCGAGGACGTGCTCGAGGAAATCGTCGGCGACATCGACGACGAGCACGACGACGAGGAAGCCGGCGAGCACGCGCTGATCCAGTCGCAATCGGACGGCCGCTACATCGTCAGCGCGCTGACGCCGATAACCGATTTCAACCAGCGCTTCGGCACCGAGTTCGGCGACGACGAGTTCGACACGGTCGGCGGCCTCGTCACCGCGCGGATCGGCCGCCTGCCGGAGCCCGGCGAGGAAGTCGACCTCGACGGGCTGCATTTCCGCGTGACGAAGGCCGACAGCCGGCGCGTGCACCAGTTCGCGGTGCGCACGCAGAATGCGGCCTGACGGAACGCCGTATCTCCCCTCTCCCTCCGGGAGAGGGGTCGGGGGTGAGGGTTCGGGTTCGCCGCGACGGTTCGCTTCGACCGGACCCTCACCCCTACCCCTCTCCCGAAGGGAGAGGGGAAATGCTCGCCTCTTGGTGCTGACGCTCATGCTGTTCTTCGCGGCGTCACTCCCGGCATTCGCGCAGCGCCCTGGCGCCTCGCTCGAAATCGCGCTCGTCACGATCGGTCCCGGCGAGATCTACTGGGAGCGCTTCGGTCACAACGCGATCGTCGTGCGGGACACCGTCGCCGGCGACGGACGCATCTACCACTTCGGCATCTTCGACTTCGAGTCGGAGAACTTCCTGCTCGAGTTCCTGCGCGGTCGCATGGTGTACCTCGCCGTCGCCGAGCCGCTCGGCGACTTCGGCCCATACCTCGGCGCGGGGCGCTCGATCGACGTGCAGTGGCTCGCGCTGTCGCCACCGCAGCGCGCCGCGTTGCGCGATCACCTCGAGTGGCACGTCGCGCCGGAGAACTCGCGCTACCGCTACGACTATTACGAGCGCAACTGCTCCACCAAGATCCGCGACGCGCTAGATCTCGCGACCGGCGGCGCGGTGCGGGCCGCGCTCGACGGTCCGTCGCGCGGCGTGACGTATCGCTGGCACACGCAGCGGCTCACCGCGCCGCAGCCGTGGCTCTACCTCGGCACGCACGCGGGCCTGTCGGGCTACACGGACGCTCCGATCACGTACTGGCAGGAGGCGTTTGTCCCGATGGAGCTCGCGCGTCGGTTGCGCGACGTCACGGTGACGGACGAATCCGGCACGCGCGTGCCGCTCGTCGCGCGCGAGCAGCGGCTCGCGCAGGCGTCGATTCCCGCTCCCGGCGCGACGCCGCCGCGCTGGCGCGCGGGGTTCCTGCTGGTGGGCGTCGTCGTCGCAGCGCTGATCGGATGGCTTGCCGCGTCGCGCCGTCGGCGGACGCTCGGCGCGCTGTCGGGCGCGCTCTGGCTCTTCGCCGGTTTGGGTGGCGCGCTGCTCGCCGCGCTGTGGCTGCTGACCGAGCACCGTCCGGCGTGGGCCAACGAAAACCTGTTGCTGTTCAATCCGCTCGCGCTCGGCCTCGTGCCGAGCGCGTTCGTCTCGCGCTGGCGCCATGGCCCTTACGCGCGCACGATGGCGTGGCTGGTCGCGGCATCCGCTGTGGTTGCGCTCGTCGCGAAGGCGCTGCCCGGGTTTCGCCAGGACAACCTCGACTGGATCCTGCTTTGGCTGCCGATCCACTTCGCGCTCGCACTGACACTCGCGGTTCGACCGGCACGAGCCTGACGCTGCGCGTGTTCGCGGCGGCGCTGGTGCTCGGCCTGCACCTCGCGTTCGGATGGATGATGTTCGGACCCGATGCGCCGGAAGAGCCAACGCAACGGGAACCGGGGCGGCCGGCCGACCACCTCGTCGATGGACCTGATCCGCTTCAGCGTGCAGCGCCCGCGCGGCCCGACCGAGCGCCGTCGCGCCCGCACGATTTCGAGCCGGGCGCGCCGGCGGGCGACTTCGCAAGCCCGACCGAACGCGCCGCGTACGAGCGCGGCGTTTCGTACGAGCTCGCGCGACGCGAATCGCTTGCACGCCAGTACGACCGCGCATACGGCGAAGAGATCGGCGCGATCATGCGGCTGCCGCTGCCGAATGCGTGGCACGCGCTCGAGTCACTCGCCGCGCAGGGCGACGAAGCGGCGGCGGACGCCCTGCTCGTGCTCAGCGCCTGCACGGCAGAAATACCCGAACGCGGCGACACCTACCGCCGCGCGCGCGCGAACGTCGTCGAGGGCCTTGCGCCGGCCGACGCCGCGTTCGTGCACGGCGCGCTCGATACCGAGTTGCTCGCAATCGAATCGGATGCACGCACCTGCAAGACCGCAGGGCTCGACGGCGGACGACTCGTATCGCTCGCGGAGCAGCGCCTTCGTGCACAGGACCGCTCCGAGCCGCCGCCGACCGGCGCGAACGCGCACGCCTGGATCGATTACTACCGCCGCGCGTTTTCAGCACCCGAGGTCTCGCTTCGGACGACCGAGGTCGGGTCCGAGGCGAGCGCATGGCTCGAGCGGCTTGACGCCGCGCTGAGCCCCGAGCAATGGGCGCAGTTTCGCCGTGAGGCGCCCGAGCACCCCGCACTCGCGATGCGCGTGGCCTATTGCGCGATGTCGCGCTGCCCGGACCTGCCGTCCGAGGCGTGGTCCGCTTCGGACCGCTACATCGACCGCGCAGCCGAATACGGGTTTCCGCAGGCGATCAGCCACGTCATCGACCGGCACGCGGCAGCATCCGGGCTCGCGCAGGCCCACGCATGGGCCGAGTTCGGCATGTGGGTGACCGCGTCCGGCTGCTTCCCGATCGCGCAATCGCTCGAGTACGCCCAGCTCGCTCGGCAGCGCGCACTGCTTGCCGCGCGCCTCACGCCCCCGCAGTTCGCCGAAGCGCGCCAGATGCTGGCGGTGCTGATGCGCAGCCACGGCAACGCGGCGCTCGCGGCGCAAGGCTGCACGCCGTGATCGTTGCAACGCGCAGGCGGCGATTGCAGGGGCCCCTCGCCGCGGCGCATCATCGCGCCGATCGCCGGAGAGACCGATGAACCTCGCACCCATCACCACGGCCCACGTCGCCGCCGAAGCGATGGTCGTGAACTGCGTCGCCTACGACGCTCGCGGACACCGCCTGCCCGAGATCACGCTCGACCAGATCAGCGACGTGCTCGAGCAGCCGGACACCTTCGTCTGGGTCGGGCTGCACGAGCCCGACGAGCCGCTGCTCGAGAAGCTGCAGGAGGAGTTCGGCCTGCACGACCTCGCGGTCGAGGACGCGCACCACGCGCACCAGCGGCCGAAGATCGAGGTCTACGGCGACTCGCTGTTCATCGTCGTGCACACCGCGCAGGAAGTGAACTGCAAGCTCGAGTTCGGCGAGACCCACGTGTTCCTGGGGCCACGCTATCTCCTGACGATCCGGCACGGGCCGTCGCTGTCGTACGCACCGGTCCGGTCGCGCGGCGAGCGCGAGCCCGAGCTCCTCGCGCTCGGGCCGAGCTACGGCCTCTACGCGGTCATCGACTTCATCGTCGACAACTTCCAGCCGATGGTGCAGGCGTTCCAGTCCGAGCTCTCGGCCCTCGAGGCGGCGATCTTCGAGAACGAGTTCAAGCGCGACACCGTCGAGCGCCTCTACGACCTGAAGAAGGAGCTCGTGACGCTCAGGCTCGCGATCGCGCCGATGCAGGACATCCTCAACCAGCTCATGCGCTTCCACCCCACGCTCATCCGCGACGAGGTGCGGCCGTATTTCCGCGACGTCTACGACCATGCGCTCCGGATCAAGGAAGCGTCCGACACGATGAGCGAAATGGTCACGGCCGCGATGAGCGTCAACCTCGCGATGGTTTCCGTCGGACAGGGCGAAGTGGTCAAGCGACTTGCCGGTTGGGCCGCGCTGCTCGCCGCACCGACGCTCATTGCGAGCTGGTACGGCATGAACTTCGTCCACATGCCGGAGCTCGCTGGAAAATACAGCTACGTGGTCCTGATCGGGATCACCGTCGCCGTCTGCGCCATCCTGTTCCGCGTCCTCAAGCGCGCGAAATGGTTGTGACCGCGGGCCGCTAGTCCAGCCCGTACAACGCACGTGCGTTGTCGCGCAGCACGCCGCGGGCGATTTCGAGCGCGCGCTCGCGAGTGACGAGCCCGTCGTCGATCATGCCC
>DATLNY010000324.1:0-7547 GCA_035536495.1 Candidatus Saccharimonadia bacterium
CCGCGTCTGCCAGGAAGCGGTCTCGAACGCGATCCGCCATGCGCACGCGCGCCGCCTCTACGTCGTCGCGGCGGTTCACGAAGCGCACGCGGTGCTGATCGTCGGCGACGACGGGCGCGGGATCCCGACCGGGCGTGCACCGGGCATCGGCATGCGCAGCATGTCCGAGCGCATGCGCGCGCACGATGGCGAGCTGCACATCACCCGCCGCACGCCGCACGGAACCCAGGTCGAGGCGCGGCTTCCCCGCGCGGACCGATCGACGGACTGAGCCCGGGTCCCGGGCGCTTCTGCGCGCACGCGCGCCGCGCCGCGACCACCCCCCGTTCGACAGGGGCGCGCGCCTACCTTGAGCAGGTCCACCCGGCGCGAGCGCGTGCGAATTTGCCGCATCGCGAGGAGTTGCCGTGGACACGACGCTAGAATCGACTTCGATGCCGACCGAGGCCGAGCCCGTGGGCGCGAACGTGCGCATCATCCTGGTCGACGACCACGCAGTCGTACGCGAGGGCGTGCGCGCGCTGCTCGACGAGGAGCACGGGCTCGAAGTCGTCGGCGAGTTCTCCGACGGCGCGCACGCGATCGAGGCCGTGTCGGCGCTCGCGCCCGACGTCGCGATCGTCGACCTGCGCATGCCGGGCCTGTCCGCGGTCGAAACGATCACGGGGCTCAAGCGCAACGCGCCCGACGTCCAGATCCTCGTGTTCACGAGCTTCGGCGAGGACGGCGCGATCCGCGCAACGCTCGACGCGGGCGCGATCGGTTATCTATTGAAGGATGCGCTGCGCGGCGAGCTCGTGCGCGCCCTGCGCGCCGTCGCCGCCGGCGAGCCCTATCTCGATCCCGCGGCGCAGCGGCAGCTCGTCGGCATGCTGAAGCGCCAGTCCAGGACCGAGGAACCGCTGACCGCGCGCGAGCTCTCGGTGCTGAAGCTGATCGCCGAAGGGCTTGCGAACAAGCAGATCGCGCGCAAGCTCAACCTCACCGAAGGCACCGTCAAGGGCTACGTCAGCCAGATCCTCGACAAACTGCACGTCGCGGACCGCACGCAGGCGGCGCTGCACGCCGTGCGCAAGGGCCTCGTCGACGCCGACGCGTGAGCCGCTAGAGGCGAGGCGGATGAACGCGTGGTCGCCGATCACCGCGCCGAGACCTCCGAGCACAACGACGCACCATGCTTCTTGGACGCGCAGCGGCGCAGCGCGATTTCCGCGACGGCACGATGCCCGAGCTCGCGCCGGTCGCGCGCCTCTGTTCGATCCGAAACGAAAAGGCCCGCGACGGACTGCGTCGCGGGCCGGGGCGAATCAATCCAACAGCAACCGATTAGATCAGGATGATCACGTCGGTCACGGTGCCGGTCGTGGCGAGCGCAACGCCGTTGATCTGGTCGACGGTGATGCCGAGCGCGTTGACGTCGACGTTGGTGCCTTCCAGCAGGCTGATGTCGCCCACCCGCACCGACGTGTTGTTCTCGCTGAGGATCGGGCTGTTGTTCAGCACGTTCTCCAGCGCGACGAGGTTGTTCAGCGAGTCGACCACCTTGACGTCCACGGTGTCGTTAGCGGCGATCTGCACCACGGCGGCCACGAGGCCCGCGGCGCCGCCAGCCTGGCCCTGGTTGTTCGCCTTGTCACCCGAGAAAGCAGGCGACGCGAAGGCTGCAGCAAACACGGTGGCGAACGCGATGGCGATGGAATTCTTCTTCATGATGGGTACTCGATTGGGGGAAGGGCCCGGACCTATTCGACAAGTGCTACGAGTCAGGACGGGGCGCATGTTGGACGACACGCAATTAATCGCAGATGACCCGCGGCGTCAGAAAACAGAAATGAATGTCGAGATCGCTTCAAGGCCGCAGCGATGCGGATCGACGTGAATACGCGCGTGGCGTTTACAGGCCGAGGCGCATGAACGCGTGGTCGCCGATCACCGTGACCGGCTCGCCGCCCTGCGCCCAGGTCGGCTGCACGAGGTTGTGCGCGTAGAAATGATCCGCGCCCGGAACGACCTCGCGCCGCTGCGAGCGCGGCTTCTGCCACATCGCGAGCGCGGTGCCGGCGACTTCCCACGCGCGATCCCAGGCGCGGCCCTGCCGCACGCGGTAGTCCGGGCTGACGATGCCCGGCGCGAACTGCTTGCGCGCCGAAACGACCGAGCACAGCGATGCGCCGTGCTTCTTCGACGCAAAACGACGCAATGCGACTTCGGCGACGGCACGCTGCCCGAGCTCGGGCTGGTCGCGCGCCTCGAGATAGACCGTCGTGGCGAGGCAGAGGCGCTCTGCGGTCGGAGCGGGCAGGACCGACGCAAGCCAAAGCAACCATGCAAGCTTCATTCGTGACTCCCTGGCGCGCGCAACGACGCTACGAAATGCCTCGGGGCATCCGCGTTCGTTCGCACACCGGTTGTATGACGGACGTCCCCATCGGGACATCCGGGCATGTCGTGCGCGGGGTCTATGGCCGCGCGCGCCATGCAGATCGGCTTTCGCCGAAACGATCCCGACGCGCCGTGCGCCGGGCATCGGTGATTCCGTCGCGCGGCTCTCGTCGGCGCGCTGACGGTTCGAGGAAACGGGCCGCAGAGTACTCATCTGCCCGCTAGAGACGCAACTCTACGTCGCGCTCGCGTCGCGGCGTAAAAACCACAAGCCCAGGGATGACGCGTTGGCGCGCGCCCGGGATTGCGTGCGTCAGCAGTCGGTTGCGGCGGCTTGCACCGGCGTGGCGCAATTCATCTTGCTGACCGGCGCATTAATCGCGCGTGCGATCGCAAATTCTACGGGTGGCGCCGTTCGTGGGCGCGCTGCTCGACGCGAACGCGATAGAGCGTTCGGTCGGCGCGATCGATCGTCCTCTCGAACGGCTCGCCTGGCTCGCGCACCGCGTGCCCGATCGAAAAGCCGCACGGCGCGGATGCCGCGTCGGACCGGATGCGCCCCGCCAGGGCCGCGGTCGCCGCGACGTCGGTGTCGGCGAGCAGCAGCAGGAATTCGTCGCCACCCATCCGGATCACGGCGTCTTCGTGGCGCACGTGACGCTGGAGGAACCGCCCCATTTCGACCAGCACCTCGTCGCCGCGCTGGTGGCCGAGCGTGTCGTTGATCTGCTTGAAATGATCGAGGTCGATCACGATCGCTCCGAAACGCTCGAGCGGACTGGCTTCCTGGCGATGGGCGAGATAGCGGCGGTTGTACAACCCGGTCAGCGCGTCGTCGAAGCTCAGGCGGCGCAGCCGCTCTTCGTAGCGACGGCGCTCGGTGATGTCGTTCGCGTGGCCGATGACGTACGGCGCGCCGTCGTGCACGACATGCAGCCGATTGGTGAACTGCAGGTGCCGGTGCTCGCCGTTCTTCGCACGCAGCACCAGCACTCCCTGCTGTTGCTCACGCTCCTCGAACCCGTGCAGGTACTGCGCGAATCCAGCGCGGTATTCCTCCGGAACGAAGTCCTGCAGCATCGCACCCACGAGCTCACCGGACGTGTACCCGAGCATCTCCGCGGCGGCCGGGTTGACGGACAGCAGGCGGCCCTCGAGGTCGTGCTCGCAGATGAGGCCCTTGCTCATCTCGAACAGGTCCCGATAGCGGACTTCGCTTTGCGCGAGCGCTGCGCGCGCACGCTCCTGCTCGGTGATGTCGCGCGAGATGCCCACCAGCCCGATGATGTTGTTCGCTTCGTCGCGCCACGGGGTCACCCGCGACTGGAACGTGCGGGACGCGCCATCGAGCGTGACCTCGTACTCGCAGTTCACCGTGGCGCCATCCGCGAAGGCCCGCCGGTCGCGGGCGCGGACCGGCGCCGCCTGGTCCGGGGGAATCAGCTCGTCGATGCGCCGGCCGATCACCCGCGCGAGCGGTGCGCCGACCGCGGCTGCGCCGGCCTCGTTCATGAGGAGGTAGCGCTCCTCGAGGTCCTTCACGTAGACGACGTCGGTCGAATTGTCGACGACCGCGGCCAGCAGCGTGTTGGAGCGCGCGAGCTCCTCGGCCTGGCGCCGGATCGTCTGCTCGGCCTCGCGTGCGCTCGTGATGTCGCGCGCGACGCCCAACACGCCTACGACGTTGCCGCGGGCGTCGCGGTAGGGCGCGCGCACGATGGAAAGCAGGCGTGCGTTACCAGCGGCGTCGCGAATCGCAAGCTCACCCGACGCGAGCTCGCCTGATTCGATCACGCCGAGGTCTGCGGCCCGAGTCTGGCGTGCCGTCGCCGGGGTCGCGAGATCGAAATCGGTCAAGCCGAGGATCTTGTCGACCGATCGATCGACGAAGCGCGCGCCCGCCTCGTTGATGAGCAGGTAGCGCCCGTCCCGATCCTTGACGAACACGATGTCGCTGGTGCCCTCGGTCACCGCGGTGAACAGCGCGTTGCTCGATTCGAGCCGGCGCTCGTACGCGCGATAGCCGCGAAGCGCGTAGAGCGACAGCGCCACGCCGCCGAGCGTGATCAGGACCATTGCCGCCAGCAGCGCGCTCTGGAACGCCGCGATCGCCGCAAACGTTTCCTCGGCGGACTGCGTGACGACCACCGACACCGCATGCCCCCGCACCGGTGCGATCGCCCCGAACTCGTCGCGCGCGACCTGGGGCGCGTAGTAGCTGCGCACCCCTTCACCGCCGCTTGCGACGAGCTCGAGCACCGGCGGCGCCGAAAGCCGGTGGTGACGGCGCGAAGGATCCGAGCTCGCGATCACCGTGCTGCGACGGTCGACGACCGTCGCCGCGCCCGTCTTGCCGAAGCGGGCAAGCTGCGCCCGCTCGATGGTTCGCGCGAGCGAGATCGCGGCGGTCACCGAGCCGAGTACGCGACCATCATCCTCGGCCAGGACCGGGTGCCGGACCAGCAGGACGGCATCGACACCCTCCCCGTACTGGACAGACGTCGCGCCGGACGCCCCGCGCACTGCGTCGAACAGCTCGAGATCCGTGGGCGGCGAGACCGCAAGGGCCTCGCCCCGCGCATCGAGCACCGCGAATGCGCGATAGGTCCGCGTCGCCTGTCGCACGGAATGCACGGCCGCACGCGCTCGATCGACATCCCCTTCGACGATGTAGCGCGCCATGGCAGGCTGCGAGGCGATCGCATGCAGACCGTCCCTCGCGCTCGCGAGCGCGGTCTCGACCTGCCCGGCGATCGCGCGCGCGAGTGCGAGCCTCGCCTGCCCGGCCGCGCGCCGCTGGCCGACCTCGGCCTGCTGCAACACGAGGACCGCGACGAGCATCGGCAGGCTCATGACAGTGGCAGCGATCAGCAGCAGCCACCGCAGCCGGTACGCTGCTTCGCTGGTCGCGCGTCCAACAGGTTTCGCGTTCATCGGTCTCCGAGGCGCCCGGGCGCTTCGGGAACCAGATGTCCCGAACGCGACTTCCGCCGTCGCCGACGCTATCTTCTAACGCCGCGCAGCACAGTACGGAAAAACACGCATGTCGGCCTACTCCTCGCAGAACCGAAAGCTGCCAGTCCTCTCGGCGATGCTCGCAGCCCTGTTCACGCTGCCGGCTTGCGGGCCGGTCAAGCGCATCAACCCGCCGGCAGCCAGCCTGCAGCGGCTCGCCGTGGAAGCCGACGGGCGCCTCGCGGTGACGCTACGCGTACAGAACCATAGTGACGTCAGCACGCGCGTGGCACGTTTCGACGGCACGATCGAGCTCGGCGGGCGCGCCCCGACTCCATTTGCCGTCGCCATCGACCTCGACGTGCCGGCCCACGCCGCCGAAGTCGTGGTCGCAACGCTCCCCGGCAGCGATTGGCGTCCCGCGCCCGACCGTACGCTGCGCTACCGCCTTGCCGGACGCCTGGCGACCAGCGAGCCGCGCGGCAACTACGAAGTCGAATACGAAAGCATGCTTTCGCCGGTGCCCGGCATACCGGGCGAGTACCGCTAGTCGAGCTGCCTGCGACACGGCGCTCGACCATCGACAACCGTCGGCAAGGAATCCGCAATGAGCAGGTACGAGGCACCGCTGAAGGACATGCGTTTCGTGCTCTACGACGTGCTCGGGGTCGAGGCGCTCTACGCGCGGCTGCCCGGCGCGGACGTCGCGACTCGCGATGTCATCGACGCGGTGCTCGACGAGGGCGCGCGCTTCACGACGCAGGTGCTCGCGCCGCTCAACAAGTCGGGCGACGAGGAAGGCTGCCGCTGGGCCGCCGGCGAGGTCGCGACGCCGAAGGGTTTCAAGGCCGCGTACGAGCAGTTCGTCGCGGGTGGCTGGCCGGGGCTCGTCGCGCCGGTCGCATACGGCGGACAGGGCCTGCCCGAATCGGCCGGCGCCGCGGTCAAGGAGATGATCGATTCGGCGAACCTCTCGTGGGGCACGTATCCGCTGCTGTCGCACGGCGCGACGGAGTCGCTCAAGCACGTCGCCGAGGAATGGCAGCGCGAGGTATTCCTGAAGCCGATCGTCGAGGGCCGCTGGACCGGCACGATGTGCCTGACCGAGCCGCACTGCGGTACCGACCTCGGCCTGCTCAAGACGAAGGCCGACCCGTTCGGCGACGGCCAGTACGCGATCAGCGGCACCAAGATCTTCATCACCGCGGGCGAGCACGACTTCACCGAGAACATCGTGCACCTCGTGCTCGCGCGGCTGCCGGACGCGCCCGCGGGGACCAAGGGCATCTCGCTGTTCCTCGTGCCGAAGTTCAAGGTCGCGCGCGACGGCTCGGTCGGCGAACGCAACGCGGTCGCGTGCGGCTCGATCGAGCACAAGATGGGCCTGCGCGGCTCGGCGACCTGCGTCATGAACTTCGACGGCGCCGAAGGATGGCTGATCGGGCAGCCGAACAAGGGCTTGTACGCGATGTTCATCATGATGAACACCGCTCGGCTCGCGGTCGGCTTGCAGGGCCTCGCGCTGATCGAGCGCGCGTACCAGAACTCGCTCGCCTACGCACGCGACCGGCTGCAGATGCGCTCGCTCTCCGGCGCGCAGCGGCCCGACAAGCCCGCCGATCCGATCATCGTCCACCCCGACATCCGCCGCATGCTGCTGACGCAGAAGGCCTCCGCCGAGGGCGGCCGTGCGCTGGCGTACTACGCATGCACGCTGGTCGACATCGTCGACAAGTCGCCGGACCCCGACGAGCGCAAGCGCGCCGACGAGCTGCTGGGTTTTCTCACCCCGATCGTGAAGGGCGTGCTGACCGAGCTCGCGGTCGAGTGCACGTACCACGCGCTGCAGGTCTTCGGCGGGCACGGCTACATCAAGGAATGGGGCATCGAGCAGATTGTGCGAGACGCCCGGGTCACCATGATTTACGAAGGGACCAACGAGGTGCAGGCGATCGACCTGATGACGCGCGTGGTCCTTGCCGATGGCGGCGCGATGTTGAACGCAGTCGGGGAGCACCTTCTCGGCGAGTTGCCCGACGCTTGCGGCGAGAAGCGCCGAGTGGCGCAGCGCTTCGTTGAACTCGCCGAGATCGTCAAGACCATCCACACGTCCCGGCTGGAGCGTCCCGCCCTCGCCTATGAAGCGGCAGACGACTTCCTGCGCGCAGTCGGCATGGCCATGCTCACCTGGGCCTGGGCCAAGATCGAGG
>DATLNY010000325.1:0-4278 GCA_035536495.1 Candidatus Saccharimonadia bacterium
GTCGACGTACGCGACGGGATCGAACACGCGCAGGTCCTCGAGCGACTCGCCGACGCCGACGTAGCGGATCGGCAGCCGGTATTCCTTCGCGATCGCGAAGATCATCCCGCCGCGCGCGGTGCCGTCGAGCTTCGTGATCGCAAGCCCCGTGACGAAGAGCGCCTGGTGGAACTGCTGCAGCTGCTGCAGCGCGTTCTGTCCGGTCGTCGCGTCGAGCACGAGCAGCACCTCGTGCGGCGCTTCCTCGTCGAGCTTGCGCAGCACGCGGCCGATTTTCGAGAGCTCGTCCATCAGGCCCGACTTCGTGTGCAGCCGGCCCGCGGTGTCGGCGACGAGTACGTCGACGTCGGCCGCGCGCGCGGCCTGGAACGCGTCGAAGATCACCGACGCCGAATCGGCGCCTTCGCCCTGCGAGACGACCGGCACGCCGTTGCGCGCGCCCCAGACCTCGAGCTGCTGCACGGCGGCGGCGCGATACGTATCGCCGGCCGCCAGCATGTCGCGCGCGCCTTCGCGCTTGAGGTGCTGCGCGAGCTTGCCGATCGTCGTGGTCTTGCCGACGCCGTTGACGCCGACGACCATCAGCACGAACGGACGGCGGCTCTCGCCGATCACGAGCGGGCGCGCGACCGGTTCGAGGATCGCGAGCAGCTCGCGCCGCAATGCGTCGAGCAGCGCGTTCGCATCGACGAATGCGCGAGCGCGGATGCCGCGGCGCAGACCATCGACCAGCACGGTCGTCGCGCGGATCCCGACGTCGGCGCCGAGCAGCACCGTCTCGAGCTCGTCGAGCAGGTCTTCGTCGAGCTTCGGATTGCGCTCGAACACGCCGGCGAGCGCGCGACTGAACCCGGCGCCGGCAAGGCGCTCGCGCCAGCCGCCCTTTTCGCGCAGCGCGTCGGCGCGTGGCAGCTCATCCGGCACGGAAGCCGTTTCGACGGGAACGGCGGGCGCCGCCGCAGTGTCGGGCTTGCGCCTGAAGAAGTTGAACATCGCGGGATTGGCTCGACTGTGCCCGCGAATCGTAGCATTGGCCGATCGGCCGCCAGGGACGCTCATCGATGCGACGACGCAACACGCGATCGCGCGGCACGACGATGCCGGGCCGCATCCGGATCATCGCCGGCAGCCTGCGCAACTCGAAGCTCGAGGTGCGCGACGCCGCGGGCCTGCGGCCGACGCCCGAGCGCGTGCGCGAGACGCTGTTCAACTGGCTCGCGCCAGCGATCGACGGGGCGCGCTGCCTCGACGCGTACGCCGGCACCGGCGCGCTCGGGATCGAGGCCGCATCGCGCGGGGCCGGCGAGGTCGTGCTGGTCGAGCGCGACGCGACGCTCGCGCGCGAGATCGCGGCGAATCTCGCGCGACTGCGCATCGCGAATGCACGGGTCGAGCAGCGCGACGTCGTCGCGTGGCTCGCGACGGCGCCGGCCGAAGCGGGGCCCTCGACAGGCGATCAGGATCTCGCGCGCGCACGCCGCGCGTTCGACATCGTGTTCGTCGACCCGCCGTTCGATGCCGGGCTCTGGTCGGACACATGCCGGGCGCTCGAGTGCAACGGCTGGCTCGCGCCCGGCGCGCTCGTCTACCTCGAGTGGCCAAGCGGCGCGACGCCGGAGGTTCCGCCGGGGTGGCGCGAGCACCGCAGCGCGAAGGCCGGCGACGTGCACTATGCGCTGTATCGCTGCTCCCCGGCCGCGGCGGCGTTGGCCGGCGCGTCGCGCGACGGTTAAGCTACCCGCGTAATCCACCGGCATGGGCCCCATGGATCGCTCGCGCATCGCGGTGTACCCCGGTACTTTCGACCCGATCACGAACGGCCATGCCGACCTCGTCGCGCGTGCGTCGCGCCTGTTCGACCGCATCGTCGTCGGGATCGCCGAGAGTGCCGGCAAGGGGCCCGCGCTGCCGATCGCCGAGCGCATTGCGCTTGCGCGCGAGGCGCTTGCGAAAGTGCCGAACGTCGAGGTCCGCGGCTTCTCGACGCTGCTCGCGAATTTCGTGCGCGAGATCGGCGCCGGCGTGATCCTGCGCGGCCTGCGCGCGGTGTCGGACTTCGAGTACGAGTTCCAGCTCGCGAGCATGAATCGGCATCTCATCCCCGAGGTCGAGACGCTGTTCCTGACGCCGGCCGAGCAGTACAGCTTCATCTCGTCGTCGCTCGTCCGCGAGATCGCGCGGCTCGGCGGCGACGTCTCCGGTTTCGTCCATCCTTCCGTGCAGCGCGCGCTCCGCACGCGCTTCACCGAAGCCGTCCACTCAAGCTGAGGTCGATCCGATGCAGAACACGATGCGTGTGACGATGCTGCTCGCCGCGGTGTGCGCGCTGGCAGCGTGCAAGAAGGAAGGTGATGCGGCGCCGGCGACCGACCCGGCCGCGCCCGCGCCGGTCGCGGTCGTCGCGGTACCGACGACGACCGATCATTCGGCCTGGAAGCCCTACCTGACCTCGCTCGTGAAGAAGCACATGGACCGGCGCTACAAGCGCCCGTACATGTATTTCATTCCAGCGGCCGGCGGCGACGAGGAGCAGCGCCAGTATGACGCGCAGCTCGAAAGCGCGCAGGCTGCGGTCGCGCGCGGCATCCTCGCCGGCACGATGCTCGCGTTCGGCGGGCCGGATCCCGGCCGCACCGCGCAGGCGATGGTCGACTCGATCCGTTTTGCCGGACCCGGCTCGCTGAAGGGCGTGCGCGTGGTCTACATCGGCAGCGCCGACCAGGACGCGCGCGTGCGCGAAGTCGTGACGCCGACCGCTGCCGAATACATTTTCGAAGACATGGGCCCGCTACCGACGTATGCGGTACCGGACCAGGCCGCCAGCGCTCCGGGCAGCCAGACGACGCCCGAGGGCGAAACGCCCGCTCCGGACGCGCCGGTGAGCGAAACGCCGGTGGAGGGCGAGGAACCGCCCGCGCAGTAGGTCGCGCCGGGCAAGCGCGCGCGCCATCGGTAGAATGGACCGATGGCGCTGCTGATCAACGACCTGTGCATCAACTGCGACGTCTGCGAGCCCGAGTGCCCGAACCAGGCGATCGCACAGGGCGCGTCGATCTACACGATCGACGCGGCGAAGTGCACCGAGTGCGTCGGCCATTTCGACCAGCCGCAGTGCATCGAGGTGTGCCCGGTCGAATGCATCCTCGTCGACCAGGCCCGTCCCGAGTCGCGCGACGAGCTGCACGCGAAGTACCTCGCCCTGACCGAGAAGGCCGTCCTCGCATGACCCGAATGATCCGCGGCGCGCTCGCGCCCGCGCTGCTTTTCGCGTGCACGCTCGTGTTCGCGTCGCCCGTCGAGACCGAAGCGCTCGTGCCGAAAGCGGCCGAGAAACCGGGCGCCGCGGCGATCTCGAGCGCGCACCATCTCGCGACCGACGCCGGCCACGAAGTGCTCGCGATGGGCGGCAATGCGTTCGATGCCGCCGTCGCAGTCAGCGCCGCGCTTGCCGTCGTCGAGCCGTCGTCGTCGGGTATCGGCGGCGGCGCGTTCTGGCTGCTGCATCGCGCCTCCGACGGGCGCGACGTCATGATCGACGCGCGCGAAACCGCGCCGGCCGCGATCGAGGCCGCGATGTACCTCGACGACGCCGGACAGCTCGATCGCGACAAGAGCGTCAACGGCGCGCTTGCGGCGGGAATCCCGGGCCAGCCCGCCGGCCTCGTCCATCTTGCGAAGCGGTACGGACGACTGCCGCTTTCGAAATCGCTCGCGCCGGCGATCCGGCTCGCGAAGCAGGGATTTCCGTTCGGGCCGCGCCTGAAGCAGCTCATCGGAAACCGTGTCGAGGTGCTGAAGCGCTGGCCGGCAAGCGCGCGCATCTTCCTCGCCGACGGGAAGATTCCCGCGAACGATGCGCTGATCCGGCAACCCGATCTCGCCCGCACGCTCGAGGCGATCGCGAAGCGCGGCCACGACGGCTTCTACCGCGGCGAGGTCGCGCGCAAGCTCGTCGACGGCGTCGTGCGCGCGGGCGGCGTCTGGTCGCTCGAGGACCTTGCAAGCTACAAGGTCGTCGAACGCGAGCCGCTGCGCACGAGCTATCGCGGACATCACGTCGTCACTGCGCCGCCGCCGTCGGGCGGCGGCATCGGCATGATCACGATGCTGAACGTGCTCGAGGGCTACGACCTCGCGGCCGCCGACGGCACGCAGCGCGTGCACCTCGTCGTCGAGGCGATGCGCCGCGCGTTCCGCGACCGCAGCTTCATCCTCGGCGACCCGGACTTCGTGAAGATGCCGATCGCGCTGCTCGCCGACAAGGCGTATGCGGCGGGA
>DATLNY010000326.1:0-4835 GCA_035536495.1 Candidatus Saccharimonadia bacterium
GCACGCGAAATCGAAATCGACGGGGATCGCCGTGTCCTCGTGCCGGCGCTGGCGCTCGATCTCGCCGTCCTGGCGCTCGAGGTAGCCCGCGTACTTCGCCTGCACCTCGAGCTGCTCCGCGACACGGGGATCCGCGACACCCGGACCGAGCGGCGCGACGCGCATCAGCGTCGCGTAGTCGAGCTCGGGCCGGCGCAACAAATCGAGCGCGTGCGTCTCGCGCGTGATCGTGATCCCGAGCGTCTGCGAAAGCGCGGCCCCCAGCGCGTTGTTCGGCGCGGCCCATGCCGATTTCAACCGCGCCGTTTCACGCTCGACCGCATCGCGCTTGCGCGCGTACGCATCCCAGCGCGCGTCGTCGACGAGGCCGAGCGCGCGACCCGTTTCGGTCAGCCGCGCATCGGCGTTGTCCTCGCGCAGGCGCAGCCGGTATTCGGCGCGCGAGGTGAACATCCGGTACGGCTCGCTCGTGCCGTTCGTGACGAGGTCGTCGATCAGCACGCCGACGTAGGCCTCGTCGCGGCGCGGCGTCCACGGCGCCTCGCCGCGTACCGCGCGCGCGGCGTTGAGTCCCGCAATCAGCCCCTGCGCTGCGGCTTCCTCGTAGCCGGTCGTGCCGTTGATCTGGCCCGCGAACCACAGCCCCGGGATCGCCTTCGTCTCGAGCGAGGCGTGCAAGCCGCGCGGATCGAAGTAGTCGTACTCGATCGCGTAACCGGGGCGCGTGATGTGCGCGCGCCCGAAGCCCCTGATCGAGCGCACGAGCGCGACCTGCACGTCGTACGGCAGCGAGGTCGAGATCCCGTTCGGGTAGACCTCGTGCGTGTCGAGCCCTTCCGGCTCGACGAAGATCTGGTGCGAGGCCTTGTCGGCGAAGCGCACGACCTTGTCCTCGATCGAGGGGCAATAACGCGGACCCGCGCCCTCGATCTTTCCGGTGTAGAGCGGCGAGCGATCGAGCGCACCGCGGATCAATTCGTGCGTGCGCTCCGACGTGTGCGTGATGTGGCACGCGACCTGCGCGGGGTGCTCGGCGACGTCGCCCAGGTACGAGAACACCGGCATCGGCGTGTCGCCGCGCTGTTCCTCGAGCCCCGAATAATCGATCGTGCGACCGTCGATGCGCGGCGGCGTGCCGGTCTTCAACCGGTCGACCGCGATCGGCAGCTCGCGCATCCGCGCCGCGAGCGCAGTCGCGGGCGGATCCCCGGCGCGGCCGCCCCGGTAATTCGCGAAGCCGACGTGGATCAGCCCCGCGAGGAACGTGCCCGCGGTCAGCACGACCGAGCGCGCACGGATCTTAAGCCCCATCTGCGTGACGACGCCGACGGCGCGGCCGTCCTCGATGAGGAGGTCGTCGACGCCCTGCTGGAACAGCGCAAGGTTCGGCTGGTTCTCGACGATCGACCGGATCGCGCGGCGATACAGCACGCGGTCGGCCTGGCAGCGGGTCGCGCGAACCGCGGGGCCCTTCGAGGCGTTGAGCGTGCGCCAGTGGATTCCGGCGCGGTCGGCCGCGCGCGCCATCGCGCCGCCCAGCGCGTCGATCTCCTTGACGAGATGCCCCTTGCCGATCCCCCCGATCGCGGGATTGCAGCTCATCTGCCCGATCGTCTCGAGGTTGTGCGTCAACAGCAGCGTCGATGCGCCCGACCGCGCCGACGCGAGCGCCGCCTCGGTGCCGGCATGGCCGCCACCGACGACGAGCACGTCGTAGGGAGTCTCGAAAGGCATGGTCGAATTCTACGGCGGCGCAGCGCGCGCCGAATGGCACGGCAGGTGCACCCACGGCTGGCGTTTGCGGGTGGCGCGACGCGTGCGGGCCGCTTCAGGGGCGGACCCGCGTGGCGCTACCGGCGAATCCGGGAAGGAACCCGGATCAGGAAGAGGCTGGCGCCCGGCGGTCTTTGAGGAACAGGGGGAATCCTTGAGGACCGTGTGCCGGGCGCCAGTGGACGTATCCCGATTCTTCGTTTCGTGGCGCATGGTCGTGCGCCGGGTCGGGATTCTAGAGAAGACTCCCGGACCGTATCGTGATCGGGTTGGCGGTACGCCGATCCGGATTCCGGGCCGAGTCAGAAAGTGACCTTCCGCGTCATTCTACGACGATCCCGCCTGCCGCGGGAAACAGGTGAGAGCCGCGAATCGGCGGCCACAGCAGGTGTCCAGGAGACATCAACAGGGAAGGGGGAGGAAGGACCAAATGGCCGCGATGCCGACTTCCAACATCGAGTTTCTCCGGCACGATCTGCTGATCGAGCTGTCGCGCACGGAAATGGCGCTCGAAAACCTCGGTTCGCGCCCCGCCGCGAACCAGCCCGAGCTCGCGCAGACGCTCGAGCAGCGCAAGGCGAAGATTGCCGAAGCGCTCGCGAAGCTCCCGCGCTAGCCCACCGGTTTCCCCCATCGGGCGCGCCTGCTCACGCAGCGCGCCCGTTTTCTTTTCCAGGGTTCAGTCCGGCTCGCGCGATCGATGCGACTCGCCGCGCGAGTGGCCGCCGCTGTCGGCGCGCGGCGCGGGCGTCGACGGCATCGACGGCGCCGCGTAGCTGCGCGACGGGCCGGCCGGTCGCGACATGCCGCCGCCTTCGTGGCGCGGCTGCTGATAGCGCGGCTGTTCATATCGCTGCTCGTAACGCGGCGCCGGCGTGTCGTAGCGCGGCGCGACGTCGCGCGCGCGCGAATACGCGTCGGACGAATGATCGATCCGGCGCGCATCACGGTCGTAACGGCGCGGCGAGTCGTAGCCGCCGAGCGCGCGCGAATCGATCTCGCGCGGAGCGCGGTCGTCGCGCGGCGATTCGCGCCAGTCGTAGCTGCGACGGATCGGGGCCTCGTCGCTGCGATAACGCGAATAATCGCGCTGCGCATCGCCGCGCCACGCGGCGTCGCGCTGCAATTGCGTCGCCTCATCGGCGCTGCGCGGCGCACCGCGGTCGCCGTAGTCGATGCCGCGCGAGCGGCTGCCGCGGCTCGAGTAACCGCCGCCGCGATACGACTCCGGCGCGTACGAGCGCAGGCCCGCGGTGTCGTCACGCTGCGGGCGCGCGACGCCCTCGGCGCGCGCGATGCGCTCGGCCTCGTTGCGCGCGCTGCCGAAACGCCGGCCGCTCAAGCCGTCACGATAGCCGTGCCGCCAGCCCGCGCCGCCGTAGTACGCACGGTTGTCCCACCAGCTCGCGCGATACGGCGCGTAGTGGTGATAGCCCCACGGATAGCGACGGCCGCCGAAGTATCCGAACGACAGCCCGAACCAGCTCGGGCTGAAGCTCACGCCGTACGAATACGCCGGCGAGTACCACGGGTCGTACCAGCGATACGTCGGCCAGAAGATCGAGTCGTACGCGTACGCGCCCCAGTACGGGTCGTCGTAGTAGCGGTCCGCGCGGCCGTAGTAGTAGTCGCCGCCGTAGCGGTCGTCGGATGCGTAGTACGAATCCGGATACGTCGTGCAGCCGGCGAGCAGCGTGGCGACGACGAATGCCGCCAGCGCGCCGGCGCGGCGGACGGAAAGACGGATAGCGGTCATGGAACCCCCTTGCGTGCCCACTGCACGCTAGGTCCGTGGAAGTGAATTCCGGCTGAATTCGGCCGGGGCGGCGACGAGCCCAGGCCTGGCCGGTCCCTCTCCGGCGCGCGGAGCGGCGCTGCAGGGCGTCGATATACTTGCGCGTCCCCTGGAGCTTCCCATGGCGTTGCATCAACCGTCGGGCAACTGGCGGCTCGGCCTCGTGCTCGCGTTGTCGACTGCCGCGCTCTGGGCGACGCTGCCGGTCGCCCTGAAGATCGCGCTCGAGGAGGTCGACCCGTACACGCTGACGTGGGCGCGTTTCGCGTTCGCGGCGCTCGTCGTCGGGATCTGGCTCGGCGCGCGCGGCGGGTTCGCGCCGTTCCGCGGGCTGCCGCGCGCGAGCGTCGGGCTGCTGCTTCTTGCCGGGCTCATGCTGATCGGCAACTACGTGTTCTACGTGCTCGGGCTGCACTACACGACGCCCGCGAACGCGCAGCTGCTGATCCAGGGCGCGCCGCTGTTGATGGCACTCGGCGGGATCCTCGTGTTCGGCGAGCGCTACAACGGCTGGCAGTGGCTCGGGTTCGCCGCGATCGTCGCGGGGCTGCTGTTGTTCTTCGGTGACCAGGCGTCGCATTCGCCCGCCGGGGGCCGGTACGTGCTCGGCAGCGCGCTCGTCGCGGTCGCAGCCCTCGTCTGGGCGGTCTATGCGATGGCGCAGAAGCAGCTGCTCAACCGGCTTTCGTCCGCGGCGATCCTGTTCTTCATCTACGTGCTCGCGAGCGTCGTGCTGCTGCCGGTCGCGAGACCCGCGTCGCTGCTCGAGCTCGACGGGCTGCACTTCGCCGCGCTCGCGTACTGCGCGATCAACACGCTCGCCGCGTACGGCGCGTTCGCCGAGGCGCTCGCGCACTGGGACATGTCGCGCGTCTCGGTCGTGCTCGCGTTGACGCCGCTCATGACGGTCGGCGCGGTCGAGGCGACGCACGCGCTCGCACCGCAGCTCATCACGCCCGAGCGCCTCGCGCTGCTCGGCTGGATCGGCGCGCTGCTCGTCATCACGGGCTCCGCCGTCACGTCCCTGATGCGCGACAAGCCCCGCGCGGCCTGACACCGGGAGCGACAGCCCGATCGCGACAGACTCGCTACTGCGTCACGACCACCCGATTGTTCGCCCCCGCCAGCGTCCGGTTCAACGTGATCAGCAGCATGTTGCCGTCGAGGATCGACGGAAAATAGTCGACGTCCTGTACGAGTTCCGCACCGTTCAACCTCACGCTCCTTGGCAGCGTCGTCCCGACCCAGCCGTGCACGTCGAGAATCG
>DATLNY010000327.1:0-3551 GCA_035536495.1 Candidatus Saccharimonadia bacterium
GGGGCCTCAACTGGTTCGACGTCCGGCTCGACCCGGCGCTGTTGCTGGAGCGCTGACCGCACGCCGACGATGCGGACGGCGATCGGTCAGCAGTCGAACGCGGCGCCCGTCTCGTGCGCGCCGGCGTATCCGCCGGAGATGCCCTTCGTCGCGACAGCGACCGCGTCGTGCGCATGGAGGCTCTCGTGGTGCGTCGCGCGCACGATGAAATCGGCGATGCGCCCGTCGGCGTCGAGCACGGCGTGAATCCGGCGCGCGGCGTCCTCGCAGAACATCAGGTTCTCGCCGTTGAGCCGCGCGAACGCCTGCTCGTCCTCGCGCTTGACGGCGGTCTGCACCGGCGTACCGAGCGCCGACTCGACCGCGTCGATGAGCTCCGCAATCGGAAAGCCGCCAAACGACGGCACCAGCCGCATCCGCAGCTCGGCGGTGCTGCGCTGCGCATGCGGCGTCGCCGCGTGCGCCGCACCGAGCCATGCGAGCTGCGCGGCGTGATCCGGCGGCGCGTGCGCGGGGAAGTCGCGGACGAACGACTGTTGCACGAGCTGGCGCGCGAGCGCCGCCGATGCCGGGCACGTGCTCGAGTACAGCACGCGCAGGCCGAGCTCGAGCGTGAAGCAGCCGCGCTCGAGGACTCCGGAGATCCGCACCGGGTACGCCTTCCAGCCGCTGTTGTCGCTGACGAGCGCCGGTCGGCGCGCGAGCCAGTCGAGCTCGATGCGCAAAGACGCGCGATCCGAGACGCCCTCGTGCGTCGCGAGGAAGTCCTTCAAGGTGCGCCGCACGAGGCACGGCGTCAGCGGCTCGCTCGAGAGCGCGCGGTCGACGTGCAGGTAGAGCCGCGACATGTGGATGCCGCGCATTTCGGGCCGCAGCAGGTTGACGCCGGCGGCGACACGCGCGCGTGTCGAGCCGGTCGCGGCGCCCGCCAGCGTCACGGGCAGCTCGATGCCGCGCATGCCGACCCAGTCGAGCGCGGCTGCCGCTGCGGCGGGCGCTGCATCGCGGGCGACATCCGGCAGCGTCTGTTCGTTTCTCGTCGGCGGCGGCATCACAAGGTCTCCGGTCGTGCTCATCGTGGGGATACCAAGGGCGCGCAGCCCGGCGCGCCTCCGCGCGAGGCCGTCGCGGCCTTGGGTGGGGTCGTTCAGGCGGAACGCTCGCGTCGCGCGATGCGCCACAACGCGATGAGCAGCGGCACCGGCCGCGCGCGGACATCCCCGCCAGCTGCACGCCGCGGGTCGCGCCGCAACGCGCGCAGGACGTGGCGCGCGCAGACGACCCGCGCATCGTCTGCAGACGTCGCCGCGCCGATCATGCCGGCGAGCGCGAGCGCGAGCGACTCGATCGCGGCTGCCGATGCAACCGGATCGCAGGCGACCGCGTCCCTGGAAAACCCCCCGCGCGCGAGCGTCGCGAGCGGGATTCGCGCGCGCTGGGGTGGCGCGAAAGCCGGCCAGCGGCGCACGCGCATCGTCAGGTACGCAGCGCCGCGTGCCTCGGCCGTCCCGGCGAGGGTGTCGGCAGCTGCGCTCGCTCGCGCGTAGCGGATGAACGGCGCGAGCAGCGCCGCATCGTCGGGGGGCGACTCGAGCCGCGCGATCGCGCCGGCGGCATCGACGCGCGCGGCGAGTGCGTCGGCATCGCGCACACCGGCCTGCACGAGCCGGCGAGCGACGGGGTGGCGTCCCGCCCCCGCGAGCGCGCGTGCCAGCTCGTCGTGCCACCAGCCGAGCTTCGCGAGCGCGACGCCGGTATCGCGCACCTCGAGCGCCGCATCGAGCAGCAGCGTATCGAGCACCTGCAACGCTTCGACGCACGGCTCCCGCTGCGAACGCACGAGCGCGCGCGCGAGGCGCATCTCCGGCTCGTGCGCAAGCATGCGCTCGAGATACTCCGCGTACGCGGCGTCGCCCGGCGCGTCGCTCATCCGATCCCGAGCAGCGGGATGAGGTCGGCCGGCTCGTGAACGACGGCGTCGGCGCCCCAGCTCGCGAGGTCGTCGCCCGCATCGATGTAGCCCCAGCCTGCGACGATCGAGGCGACGCCCGCGGCTCGCGCGGCGTCGACGTCGCGGCGATCGTCGCCGATCAGGACCGTGCGCGCGGGCGCGACGCCGAGCGCCTCGCAGGCGTGTCGCACCGGCGCCGGGTCGGGTTTCCTCACCGCCAGCGTGTCGCCGTTGACGACGTACGCCGCGCGCCGGTCGAGCGCGAGCGTGGCGAGCAGCGGCAGCGTCAGGTATCCCGGCTTGTTCGTCACGATGGCCCAGGGCTTGCCGCTGTTCTCGATCGCGACGAGCACTGCTTCGACCCCCGGGAAAAGCCGCGTCCGCGCGTTGAGCGTTTCACCGTAGAACGCGAGGAAGCGCTCGAGCTCGTCGATCTGCGCGCCCGGCCGCTCGGGGATGCCGGCGCCGAGCATCGCGCGCGCCCCCTTCGAAACCGCGGGACGCACCTGCCCGGGCGCGACCGGCGCGAGCGAGAGCGTCGCGCGGACGCGGTTGACCGCATCGATCAGGTCGGGCGCCGTGTCGGCGAGCGTGCCGTCGAGGTCGAACAGCACCGCGTCGAGCTGGGCGACGATCACGCCGGAAGCGTCGCGCAGACGAGATAGTTCATCGAGCAGTCGCCGGTCAGCGCGGCGCGGCGCGTCAACGGCGAGTACGCGATGCCGCGCACGTCGTCGACCGACATGCCGGCCCCGCGCAACATGCGCGAGAGCTCGCTCGGCCGGATGAACCGCGAATAGTCGTGCGTGCCGCGCGGCAGCAGCCCGAGCACGTACTCGGCCCCGACGATCGCGAGCGCGAACGACCTCGCGGTGCGGTTGAGCGTCGATGCGAACAGCTTGCCAGCGGGCTTCAACAACGCAGCACACGCCGCGAGCAGTGCTGCAGGATCCGGCACGTGCTCGAGCACCTCCATGCACGTCACGACGTCGAAGCTGCCCGGCTGCTCCGCCGCGAGCGCCTCGGCGCTCGCCTCGCGGTAGTCGACCGAGGCACCCGACTCGTGCAGGTGCATCCGCGCGACCGCCAGCACGTCGGGCGAAAGATCGATCCCGGTGACGCTGGCACCTTCGCGCGCGAGCGCTTCGGACAGCAGCCCGCCGCCGCAGCCCACGTCGAGCACGCGCGCGCCCGCGAGCACGACGCGCTCGCGCACGTAGCCGACGCGCACGGGATTGAGGTCGTGCAGCGGCCGCGATTCCCCGTCGGGATCCCACCACCGGTGCGCGAGCTGCCCGAATTTCCGGATCTCCGCCGGATCGACGTTGCTCATGATCCCGAACCTTTTGCGAGGCCTGAACGGCGCACACGAACGCCCCTCTCCCACCGGGAGAGGGGAGGAAAAAGCAGTCACGTCGCCGCGGCGATGCGCGGCGCCCAGCGCCGCGCCTTGTCGCGCAAGGCAACGAGGTCGAGGCCGACGACGTCGCCGCCCGACAGGCGCCGATCGCCGCCGATCCAGACCGCAGCGACCTGGCTGCTGCTGCACGCGTACACGAGCTGCGAGATGACGTTGTAGATCGGCAGCGTCTCGATCTCG
>DATLNY010000328.1:0-4630 GCA_035536495.1 Candidatus Saccharimonadia bacterium
AAGAAGCCGCTCGGCAGGATCTCGCCCTGCGCGCCGTGCATGCGCACGAGGATCTCGTAGAACTCGCCATCGGCGCCGTGCAGGCTGATGATCGGCTGGTAGAACAGGATGAAGCCGTTGTTCTTGAGCGCGTGACGGACCTCGTCGAGGCGCGCGCGCTCGCCTTCGGCGTCGGCCTTGTCCTGCGCGGCGGGATCGAACGACTCGATCCGGTTGCCGCCAGCCGCCTGGGCCGCCTTGAGCTTGTTCGTCGCCTGGCCGAGGATCGCGTCGGCGTTGGCGATCTTCTCGCCGATCATCACGATCCCGACGCTGACGGTCAGCGAGAGCGACTTGTTCGCAAGCTCGAAGAGCTTGTCCTCGAAACGCTTGCGCATCGCTTCGGATCGCCGCGCCGTGTCGTCGTGCGAGTCGCGCTTGACGACGATTGCGAACGTCGTGTCGGAAAGGCGTCCGACCTCGTCGTTCTCGTCGGCGAACTCGCGCAGCACGCCCGCCATGTCGGCGAGCAGCAGGTCCGCGCTGCCGATGCCGATCGTGTCGAGCAGCGACTTGAAGTTGTCGGGCTCGATCATCATCAGCGCGAGGTCGGTCTTGCCGGCCGCGGCCTCGGCGACGACGTGGTCGAGCTCCTTCAGCAGCCGCGAGCGCGTGTGCAGCCCCGTGACGATGTCGGTATCGGCGTCGCCGATCGCGCCGCCGACATTCTGCCGGAACGTGATCTGCTGGCAGGGCTCGCCCTCGTACGTCGCCTCGGTGAACTCCATCACCGCGTCGAACTGCGTGCCGTCCGGCTTCTGTCCCTTGATCTCGAGCTTGACCGGCGGCTTGTCGCCCTTCGAGAGCTTCTTGAGCAGGTCCTTGAATCCTGCGGCGTGCTCGGGCGCGATCATGTCGAGCAGCGTCGAGCCCTCGATCTCGTCGAAATCCTCGAAACCGAACATCTCGAGATAGGCCTTGTTCGCGCGCACGTGCATGCCTTCGTGCACGAAGCAGATCGGGTCGCGCGACGAATCGAGCAGCGCCTCGCAGCGCCGCTCGCTCTCGCGCAGGCTCGCCTCGAGGCGACGGACGTTGCGGCGCGTATTGACGTTGTCGAACTCGCGCCGGAACACGCGGTGCACGTGCTCGGACTTGCCGCGGATCGCAACCGCGCTCGCGCCGTCCCGATAGGGGTTCAGGATCGTCTCGTCGGTCGCAGCCGCGATCAGGACGATCAGCGGCAGGTCCTTGCCCGATTTCGCGACCGCGTCGGCGGCGCCCTGGATCGAGACGATCTTCGACGCCGGGTTGACGACGACGAGGTCGAACGGCTGGCTCTGGAGCTGCTGCGCCAGGTGCTCGGCGCTTTCGGCCCGCACCGGGCGCACCGCGATGCCGCCGTTGCGCAGCACGCTGACGATCTGTTCGGCGTCGTCGAGCGAATCCTCGATCATCAGCAGCCGAATCACGTTTTCTTGCTTGCCCATGCACGGGTCCTTTGTGCGATCCGGTTTTACCGGATTCGACAGGGCAATGCCAGTTCGAATGGCCGCGTTTGGCCGATGAACGGTCGTGGTGTCCGATTCCAGCATGCACTGGCAAGCGTGAATAGGCGGGGACGACCCTCAGCGGCCGGCGCGGACGCGCCCCGGGGCCGGCGCTCACAGCGGCGTCTTGTGTGGCTCGCCGGCGGTCTCGCGCACGAGCCGCGGGACGAGATAGCCCGGGAGCCGGATCCGCAACGCGTCGCGCAGGCGCCGGGCTTCCGCGTCGGGCACCTCGAAGTGCGCCGCGCCCGCGACGCGGTCGAGCTGGTGCAGGTAGTACGGCAGCACCCCGAGCTCGAACAGGCCCTCGCTCAGCGACGCGAGCACCGCGACGTCGTCGTTGACGGCGCGCAGCAGGACCGACTGGTTCAGCAGCGTCGCGCCCGCATCGCGCAAGCGCGCGGCCGCCTGCGCGACCGAGGCATCGAGCTCGTTCGCATGGTTCGCGTGCAGCACGACGACGACCCGCCACGGCAGCCGCGCGAGCCAGGCCAGCAGCTCGTCGTCGACGCGCGCCGGCAGCACGACCGGCAGCCGCGTGTGGATGCGCAGGCGCTTGAGCTGCGGCAGCCGTCGCAGCGCTTCGGTCAGCTCGTCGAGCTTCGGCGTCGACAGCGACCACGGATCGCCGCCCGAAAGGATCAGCTCGTCGATTTCGGGGTGCGCGCGCAGCCAGTCGAGGGGCGCGCGCCACTCATCGCGCGCGGCGATCTCGTCGGCGTAGGGAAAGTGCCGGCGGAAACAGTAGCGGCAATGCACCGCGCAGCTGCCGGTCGCGACGAGCAGCGCGCGGCCGGCGTACTTGCGAATGACGCCGGGTGCCTCTCGCGCGGCGGCGTCCCCGACCGCGTCGGCCGAGTAGCCCTCGACGACGCGGCGCTCGAGGTCGAGCGGCAGCACCTGGCGCAGCAGCGGATCGCGCGCGTCGCGCGGGCGCATGCGCGCGACGAACGCGCGCGGCACGCGCAGCGGGAATTCGTGCGGCGCGGGCAACGCGATCTCGGCGCAGAGCTGCGGCAGGTCGAGCGCTTCGAGCAGCGCGATCGGGTCCGTCACCGCGTCGCGCCATTGGCGCTGCCATCCAGCCGGCGGCTGCGCTGCAATTGGGGTTGCGGGTATCATCGGCGGTCTCACGGGGCGTCCCGCGGCGTCGAAACGGCGCGGCGAACCCCATATCCTAACGTTTCGGAAAGGAGCGGCCTGCCGCTCCTGTTTCGTATCTGGAGATCGTGCGATGGCCGGCTACGGCATGAACGACGTCAAGAACGGCCAGAAGATCCTCGTCGACGGCTATCCGTGCACGATCGTCGACACCGAGTACGTCAAGCCCGGCAAGGGGCAGTCGTTCACGCGCGTGAAGTACCGCAACCTCAGGACCGGGCGCGTCGTCGAGCTCACGATGAAATCGACTGACTATCTCGACGCCGCCGACGTCGTCGACACCGACATGGAATATCTCTACTCGGACGGCGAGTTCTGGCATTTCATGCATTCGGAGACGCACGAGCAGATCGGCGCCGACAAGGCCGCGATGTCGGAGTCCGCGCAGTGGCTGAAGGGCAACGAGCAGTGCATCGTGACGCTGTTCAACGGCGCGCCGCTCGTCGTGACGCCGCCGACCTTCGTCGAGCTGCAGATCACCGAAACCGATCCCGGCGTGCGCGGCGACACCTCCGGCGGCGGCGGCAAGCCGGCCAAGCTCGAGACCGGCGCGGTCGTGCGCGTGCCGCTGTTCGTGCAGCAGGGCGAGGTGATCAAGGTCGACACCCGCACCGGCGAATACGTTTCGCGGGTCAAATGACGCAGCCGATCGACCTGCTGCTCGAAGCGTCCTGGGTCGTCCCGGTCGAGCCGCATGCGCGCGTGCTCGTCGACCACGCCGTCGCGATCGACGCGGGCCGCATCGTCGCGGTGCTGCCGCGAGCGGAGGCCGCGCAGCGGTACGCGCCGCGCGCGCGCGAGGTTTTCGAGGGCCATGCGCTGATGCCGGGCCTCGTCAACGCGCACACCCACAACCCGATGACGCTGATGCGCGGCATCGCCGACGACCTGCCGCTGAAGACCTGGCTCACCGACCACATCTGGCCGGCCGAGGCGCGCGTGCTCGGCGCGGAATTCGTGCGCGACGGCATCGAGCTCGCGATCGCGGAAATGGTCCGCGGCGGCACGACGTGCTGCAACGAGAACTACTTCTTCCCCGACGTCGCCGCCGCGACCTACCGGCGGCTCGGGTTCCGCGCCGTCGTCGGGCTGCCGATCATCGAATTCCCCGGACCCTGGGCGGCGACGACCGACGAGTATTTCGACACGGGCCTCGCGGTGCACGACGCGCTGCGCGGCGAGCCGCTGCTCGGCACCTCGTTCGCGCCGCACGCGCCGTACACGGTCGGTGACGAGAGCTTCCGGCGGATCCGCGTGCTCGCCGACCAGCTCGACATCCCGGTCCACCTGCACCTGCACGAGACGGCGCAGGAGGTCGACGACGCACGCCGCGATCACAACGCGCGGCCGTTCGCGCGGATGCAGGGGCTCGGCATCGTCGATCGCTCGCTCGTCGCCGTGCACATGACGCAGCTGACCGACGCCGAGATCGACGCGTGCGCGCGCGCCGGCGTGACGGTCGTGCACTGCCCCGAATCGAACCTCAAGCTCGCAAGCGGCTTCTGCCCGGTCGCGAAGCTCGTCGCGGCCGGCGTCAACGTCGCGCTCGGGACCGACGGCTGCGCGAGCAACAACGACCTCGACATGTTCGGCGAGATGCGCACGGCCGCGCTGGTCGCGAAAGCCGTCGCACAGGACGCGAGCGTGATCGACGCGCCGACCGCGCTGCGCATGGCGACTCTCAACGGCGCGCGCGCACTCGGCTGGGAATCGCGCATCGGCTCGCTCGAGCCGGGGAAGGAGGCCGACGTCGTCGCCGTCAGGCTCGACGAGATCGAGACGCTGCCGATCTACAACGTCATCTCGCAGCTCGTCTACGCGTGCAGCCGCAGCCAGGTTGCCGCGGTCTGGATCGGCGGCGACCGGCGCCTGTCGGGTCGCGACGTCCTTGGCCTCGACCTCGATGCCGTGCGCGACAAGGCGCGGCGCTGGGCGCCGCG
>DATLNY010000329.1:0-5500 GCA_035536495.1 Candidatus Saccharimonadia bacterium
CGCCGGACTTGCCCTCGACCGGTTCCGTCCACGCGAGCAGCGCGACGTCGCCCGAGCGTGCGATGCGTGGATAGCCGCCGACCGGTCCCGCGACGCGCTGCGCGCGCGAGGCGGGAACGCCGTCGGCTTCATGCTCCCCGACGAAAAGCGACGGCACGCCTTCGACGGTCGCGACGCGCGTCACGAGCACGTGCGAATCGCGCCACGTCGCGACATCGACGCGCCCGAGCTCGCCCGCGCCCGTCGCGAGGTCGAACGGCGCCCCGAACGCACCGCGCACGCCCGACGCGAGCCGCACCTCCATCTCGCCGCGCGCCATCGTCGGCCAGACGAGCGTGAAGCGATCGCCGTCGACCGCGAGCGCCGGGCCGTTGACGGGGCACGCGGCCATCTTCCACCCGTCCGCGTGCGCGATACGGGGTTCCGACCAGCGGCCGTCGGCGCGCACGAGCGCGCCGATGTCACGCAGCTCGTGGCTCGTGCGGTCGCGATACGCCGCAACCGTCACGGTCGCGCCGCGCACCATGTCGGTCTGGCAGCACGCGCACGTCAGCGCGTCGAGCTCGTGCTCGTCGCGCGGTTCCCCGTCGCGGCCGATGACCGCCGAGCGCAGCGTCATCTCCTCGTCGGCGCCCTCGCCGTGCGCATCGGCGCTCGCCGCCATGCGCCGCCCGTCGAGCCAGACGACCCGGACGCGGTCGTCGCCATCAGGCACGAGGGAGACGAAGCCGTGCTCGGTCGGCGTCGCGTCGCGGTGGATCACGCGCGCGGGCTCCCACGTGCGTCCCGCGTCGCGCGAGCGCGTCAGCCGAATCTCGTACGCATACGTGCCCGTCGCGGTCTTCTGCAGCCAGTGCGTCACCCAGTCGCCGTTGTCGAGCACCGCAAGGCTCGGGAAGTCCGCACCGTTGACGAAGCGCGCGGGTCCGGTCGAGACGAGCCCGCGGCGTCGCTCGACACCGTCGCGGTCGACGACCGCGAACCGGAGCGCGTGACCGTCGCCGTCGCGTTCCTGCCAGGTCACGATGAAGCCTTCGTCCGGAAGCACCGCGACCGAAGGCTGGGCGGCCTTGTCACCGGTTTCGAGATCGATCCGTTCGACGGTAGGCGGCGCGGCATTCGCGGCGGCGGCCGCCGCGGCGATCACGACGGCGAAGAGCAGGCGGACGGACATCGGCTTCGGTCCTGCATGGGCGAGGGCTGCATCGTGCCGTGCCGAGCGTGCGAACACCATCGCGGCAGCGCACGCCGTCGGCGTTGCTTTTATCCTTGCCGGCACGCGAGCCGAACGACCTTCGAGGGATCCATGAGCGAAAACACCGACACCGCCGCGCCGGAGCCCGGCGAAAGCCGCGGCGCCACTACGCTGCCCGACCGCCTCGCGACCCATCCCAAAAGCCGCTGGTACGACGCAGCGCTGCTCGAGCGCGGCGTCGGGATCCGCTTCAACGGCAAGGAGCAGACGCAGATCGAGGAATACTGCGTCAGCGAAGGCTGGGTCCGGCTCGCCGTCGGCAAGTCGCTCGACCGCCACGGCAACGCGATGACGATCAAGCTCAAGGGCACGGTCGAGCCCTACTTCCTCGATGCAGCGCGCGGCGACGGCTGAAGCCAGGCGACACACCGGTCCCGACGCGGGAATGACCGCGCCTGAACGCCCCGCCGCACGGGGCGTCCGCCGCGCCGCCGGGAATGACATCATCGGCGTTCCCCCTGCCGAAGGATCGACCGCTTGACGCGCGCACGCAGGGCGATCACCCGCTACTGGTTGCGGACGCGCCGTGCGCTGTCGCGCCCGCCGCCGCGCCGCGACCAGCTCGCGGGCGAGCCACCGCTGCGCGCGCGCCTGCTCAGCGCCGAGCAGATGGAGCGCCAGGGCCGCGTGCTCGCGCAGTCGCACCGGTTCGCCACGGCGCGCGCGCCCGACCGGCTGCTCGAGCGCCTCGTCGACAACCACCGCCTGCTCGATCGCGCCTGCGACATGCTCGCCGAGGCCGTGCAGGCGCGCCGGCGCCTGACGCCCGCAGGCGAGTGGCTGCTCGACAACATCTACCTCATCGAGGAGCAGATAAGGCTCGCACAACGCCACCTGCCGAAGGGCTACAGCCGCGAGCTGCCGCGGCTCGTCTCCGGACCGTCGGCGGGTTTTCCGCGCGTGTACGACATCGCGCTCGCGGCGATCTCGCACGGCGACGGGCGCATCGACGCCGACAGCCTGAGCCGCTTCGTCGCGGCGTACCAGGGCGTCGCGCCGCTGAAGCTCGGCGAGCTGTGGGCGATCCCGATCATGCTGCGGCTCGCGCTGATCGAGAACCTGCGGCGCGTCAGCGCGCGCGTCATCGTCGACCGCGTCGACCGCAACCTCGCGGAGACATGGGCCGACCGGCTGACCGAGGTCGCCGAGTCCGACCCGAAGGGGCTCGTGCTCGTCATCGCCGACATGGTGCGATCGAGCCCGCCGATGGCGTCGCCGTTCGTCGCCGAGCTCGCGCGGCGGCTGCAGGGACACAGCGCGGCGCTCGCGCTGCCGCTGACCTGGATCGAGCTGTGGCTCAGCGACTCGGGCCACAGCATCGAGCAGATGGTGCAGGCCGAGAACCAGCAGCAGGCCGCCGACCAGGTCGCGATCAGCAACAGCATCGGCAGCATCCGCTTCTTCGCGACGATGGACTGGCGCGAGTTCGTCGAGCGCATGAGCGTGGTCGAGCGGCGGCTGCGCGAGGACCCGGCGGGCACGTATCCGCTGATGGACTTCGCGACGCGCGACCACTATCGCCACGTCGTCGAGCGCATCGCGAAGCGCGGCAAGCTCGAGGAGGCCGAAGTCGCGGCGCGCGTCGTGCGCCTCGCGCAGGCCCACGCCGATCCCGGCGGCGAGCCCGACGTCGCCGCGCACGTCGGCTACTACCTCGTCGACGACGGCGTGGCCGAATTCGAGCGCACGCTCGGCTTCCGCCGCGGGCCGCTCGCATGGCTCGACGGATCGCGGCGGCCGTTTCCGCTCGCGGCGTACCTCGTGCCGATCGGCACGATCGTCGCGGTGTGCACGCTCGCGCTGATCGTCGGCGCTCGCGACGTACTCGACGCGCACGCGCTGACGCCGTGGGTCGCGCTGCTCGGGATCATCGCGTTCAGCGAGCTCGGCATCGGGCTCGTGAACCTCTGCGCGACGCTGCTTGCGCCGCCGGCGACGCTGCCGCGGCTCGACTTCTCGGAAGGCATCCCCGCTTCGGCGCGCACGCTCGTCGTGGTGCCGACGATGTTCGGCGACGCCGCGACGATCGCGGCGCTCGCCGAGTCGCTCGAGGTGCGCTTCCTCGCGAACCGCGACGAGAACCTGCGCTTCGCGCTGCTGACCGACTTCTTCGACGCCGAGGCCGAGACGCTGCCGGGCGACGCGGCGCTGCTCGACGCGGCGGTGCGCGAGATCGACGCGCTCAACGCGCGCCACGCGCCCGAGCGGGGCGACGCGTTCTACCTGTTCCACCGCCCGCGCGTCTACAACGAGCGCGAGCGTGCGTGGATCGGCTACGAGCGCAAGCGCGGCAAGCTCGCGGCGATGAATGCTTTTCTGCGCGGAGGCGCGCGGTCCGCGTTCATCCGCACTGCGGGGAACATCGACGCGCTCGGCCACGTGCGCTTCGTCATCACGCTCGACACCGACACGCGCCTGCCGCGCGACGCCGCGCGCAAGCTCGCGGGGACGCTCGCGCACCCGCTGAATCGCGCGGAGTTCGACCGCACGCGCAACTGCGTCGTGCGCGGCTACGGCATCCTGCAACCGCGCGTCGGCGTCAGCATGAGCGGGCAGCGCCCGACCTGGTACGCGCGTGTCTACGGCAGCGAGCCCGGCATCGACCCCTACTCGCGCGCCGTTTCGGACGTCTACCAGGACCTGTTCGGCGAGGGCTCGTTCGTCGGCAAGGGCATCTACGACGTCGATGCGTTCGAGCAGGCGCTCGAGGGGCGCTTCCCCGAGAACCGGATCCTGAGCCACGACCTGCTCGAGGGTTGCTACGCGCGCGCGGGGCTCGTCAGCGACGTGCAGCTCTACGAGGATTACCCGGCGCGCTACGCCGTCGACGTCAAGCGCCGCCACCGGTGGATCCGCGGCGACTGGCAGTTGCTGCCGTGGCTCCTGCCGCGCGTTGCGCGCGAGGACGGCACGCGCGAGCGCAACCCGCTCTCGATGCTGTCGCGCGGCAAGGTGCTCGACAACCTGCGCCGCAGCCTCGTGCCCGCCGCGATGACCGCGCTGCTCGTGCTCGGCTGGCTTTTCGCGCCCGCACCGCTCCAGTGGACTGCGTGGGTGCTCGCGATCGTGCTCGTGCCGCCGTTGCTCGCCTCGCTTGCCGGCGTGCTCGCGAAGCCGGCCGACATGCCGCTCGTCGCGCACCTCAATCAGTCCGCGGTCGCGATGCTGCGCAATTTCGCGCGCGCGCCGCTGACGATCGCGTGCCTGCCGTACGAGGCGTGGTTCAGCCTCGACGCGATCGCGCGGACGCTCGTGCGCCTCGTCGTGACGCGCCGGCACCTGCTGCAGTGGAGCCCGTCGAGCGAGGTCGAGCGCACGCTCGGCACCGGGCCCGGCGCGGCGCTGCGCGCGATGGGTTTCGCGCCGCTGCTCGCGATCGCCGTTGCGCTCGCGCTCGCGCGCTACAGCCCCGCGGCGCTGCCGGTCGCAGTGCCGGTGCTGCTGCTCTGGCTCGCCGCGCCGTCGACGATGTGGCTGCTCGGCCGCTCGCGCGCGCAGCGGCGCGCGGAGCTTTCGCCGCAGCAGCTCGCGTTCCTCGGACGCGTCGCGCGGCGCACCTGGCTGTTCTTCGACACCTGGGTCGGGCCCGACGACCACTGGCTGCCGCCCGACAACGTGCAGGAGCAGCCGGCGCTCGTCGTCGCGCGGCGCACTTCGCCGACCAACGTCGGGCTTGCGCTGCTTGCGAACCTGAGCGCGTGCGACTTCGGCTACCTGATGCCGCGCGCCGCGATCGCGCGCATCGGCGCGACGCTCGGGACCCTGAAATCGCTGGCGCGGCACGAGGGCCACTACTACAACTGGTACGACACCGAGACGCTGCAGCCACTGCCGCCGCATTACATCTCGAGCGTCGACAGCGGCAACCTCGCCGGCCACCTGCTGACGTTGCGGCAGGGGCTGCTCGCGATGGCCGACGAGCCGCTGCTGCCACCGCGCACGTTCCGGGGCCTCGGCGACACGTTCGGCGTGCTGTGCGAGACGCTCGGGCCCGGCTCGGAAGGAACCACCGCGATCGAGGCGTTCCGCGCGGCGCTCGATGCAGCGCTCGTCGCGCCGCGCGAGCTCGCCGAGACCGCGCGCCACCTCGACAAGCTCCTCGTGCACGCGGCCGTGCTCGTGCGCACTACGTCGCCACCGGAAGGCGTCCTGCCATCGGGTGGTGCGCCGCTCTGGGCCGCCGAGCTGCACCGGCAGTGCCTCGCCGCGCGCGAGGCGGTGCGCGAGTTCGCGCCATGGCTCGAC
>DATLNY010000330.1:0-6600 GCA_035536495.1 Candidatus Saccharimonadia bacterium
TGCCAGCAGCTTCGCAATCATTGCTTCAATTTCAACCACTTAAAGAGGTGTCCATGAACATCCGTCCGCTTCACGATCGCGTCGTCATCAAGCGCATGGAAGAAGAGCGCATGTCCGCCGGCGGCATCGTCATCCCCGACACCGCCACCGAAAAGCCGATCCGCGGCGAAGTCATCGCGGTGGGCGAGGGCAAGCCCCTCGACAACGGCCAGACCCGGGCGCCGAAGGTCAAGGCCGGCGACAAGGTCCTGTTCGGCAAGTACAGCGGCACCGAGGTCAAGCTTTCGGGCACCGAATACCTCGTGGTCCGCGAAGACGACATCCTCGCGATCTTCGGCTGACGAAGCGCCACCCTGAAAGCAACTGCGCAGCCTGCGCCCGATCCCCGGGTGCGTGGCGCGTGAACCAGACCAACAAGGAATTTTGAAATGGCTGCCAAAGAAATCCGCTTTTCCGAAGATGCCCGCGCGCGCATGCTGCGCGGCGTCAACGTGCTCGCCAACGCCGTCAAGGCGACACTCGGCCCGAAGGGCCGCAACGTCGTGCTCGAGAAGAGCTACGGCTCGCCGACGATCACCAAGGACGGCGTGTCCGTCGCGAAGGAGATCGAGCTCGCCGACAAGTTCGAGAACATGGGCGCGCAGATGGTGAAGGAAGTCGCCTCGAAGACGTCCGACGTCGCGGGTGACGGCACCACGACCGCGACGGTCCTCGCGCAGGCGATGATCCGCGAGGGCATGAAGGCGGTCGCCGCCGGCATGAACCCGATGGACCTCAAGCGCGGCATCGACAAGGCCGTCATCGGCGCGGTCGAGGAGCTGAAGAAGCTCTCGAAGCCGACCGCCGACGACAAGGCGATCGCGCAGGTCGGCACGATCTCGGCGAACTCCGACACGAACATCGGCGACATCATCGCCGAGGCGATGAAGAAGGTCGGCAAGGAAGGCGTCATCACGGTCGAGGAAGGCTCGGGCCTCGAGAACCAGCTCGACGTCGTCGAGGGCATGCAGTTCGACCGCGGCTACCTCTCGCCGTACTTCATCAACAACCAGCAGTCGATGTCGTCCGAGCTCGAGAGCCCGTACATCCTGCTGCACGACAAGAAGATCTCGAACGTGCGCGAGCTGCTGCCGTTGCTCGAGGGCGTCGCGAAGTCCGGCAAGCCGCTCCTGATCGTCGCCGAGGAAGTCGAGGGCGAAGCCCTTGCGACGCTCGTCGTCAACACGATCCGCGGCATCGTCAAGGTCTGCGCGGTCAAGGCGCCGGGCTTCGGTGATCGCCGCAAGGCGATGCTCGAGGACATGGCGGTCCTGACGGGCGGCACCGTGATCTCGGAAGAGGTCGGCCTGCAGCTCGAGAAGGCGACGATCCGCGACCTCGGCCAGGCCAAGAAGATCGTGGTCTCGAAGGAGAACACGACGATCATCGACGGCGCCGGCGACGCGAAGAACATCAAGTCGCGCATCGAGCAGGTCAAGGCGCAGATCGAGGAGACCTCCTCGGACTACGACAAGGAGAAGCTGCAGGAGCGCGTCGCGAAGCTCGCGGGCGGTGTTGCGGTCATCAAGGTCGGCGCCGCGACCGAAGTCGAGATGAAGGAAAAGAAGGCCCGCGTCGAAGACGCCCTGCACGCGACGCGTGCGGCGGTCGAGGAAGGCGTGGTCCCGGGCGGCGGCGTCGCGCTGATCCGCGCGCTGCAGGGCCTGAAGTCCCTCAAGGGTGACAACGAAGACCAGAACCACGGCATCATGATCGCGAAGCGCGCGATGGAAGCGCCGCTGCGCGAGATCGTCGCGAACGCGGGCGACGAGCAGTCGGTCGTGCTGAACCGCGTGTCGGAAGGCACCGGCAACTTCGGCTACAACGCGCAGACCGGCGAGTACGGCGACATGGTCGCGATGGGCATCCTCGATCCGACCAAGGTCACGCGCTACGCGCTGCAGAACGCGGCGTCGATCGCGGGCCTCATGATCACGACCGAGGCGATGGTCGCCGAGGCGCCGAAGAAGGAATCGGGCGCGGGCGCGCACGGTGGCCACGGCGGCCACGGTGGCGGCATGGGCGACATGGATTTCTAAGTCGTTCCGCGACGCTTCGCGAAATGAAAGGCCCCGCAGCGATGCGGGGCTTTTTTCGTTTCAGGCCCCGCGTTCCGCCGGGGTTGACGCGCGCCCGCGGCGCTCGTCTTTGTCGCGATACATCTCGCGGTCGGCGGCCTCGAGCCATTCGCGCAGGTCGAGCCCGGCCTCCGGTGCCGCCGCGATTCCGATGCTGATGCGGCACTGCAGGCCGGGGAAGCGCGGGAAGTCGAGCGCCTCGACCGCGGCGCGGATGTTTTCGGCCGCGACTTCGGCGTGCGCGAGCCCGATCGGCAGCACGACCGCAAGCTCGTCGCCGCCGAGGCGGCCCGCGTGGCTGCCTTCGGGCATCACGCGGCGGATCAACTCGGCGATACCGCGCAGCACGTCGTCGCCGGTGGCGTGGCCGAAGCGGTCGTTGATCTCCTTGAAGCGATCGACATCGACCAGCATCAGCGTTGCGGGTTGCGCATCGCCCTGGTGCTTCCGGAGCAACGCGTCAGCCAGCGATTCCCAGTGACCGCGGCTGTCGAGCCCGGTCAGCGCGTCGGTCCGCGCGATCTCGTCGAGCCGGAGGTTCTGCAGCTGCACCTTGCGCACCAGCCGATAGCTGCTCAAGCTCACCGCGAGCGTGTGGATCACGAGCAGCGGCAGGCTCGCCAGCAGCACCGTCATGCTCGTGCGCGGCTCGAATACGAACCCCGTCAGCACGCCGCCGAGCACGAGCGCGATCACCATACCGGGCAGCGAGCGCAGCATCAGTCCCCGGATGCCCGAGTTGACCTTGTCGGCCGTCGCAACGGTGAGCAGGAGCACCGACGGCAGCGCGTTGAAGTGCATCAGCGGCACCGCGCCGCCGGCGAACACCGAGTCGAGCACGAAATTCCGCAGCTCCGCCCGGAACGGATCGCGGCTGCGGCGAGCGATCAGGTACGCGACATGCGGCCAGACGAGGCAGATCCACGCCATCGCCGCCCACGCCGGCCACGACGCACCGTGCTCGCGCAGCACTGCGATCATCGGCAGCGCCGCAAGCCCCATCCCGAGCACGCGGAACCCGTAGGTGCGCTGCGGCAGGGATTGCAGGCGCGTCGCGGACGTAGCGCGGGCGTTGTCGATCGTGGATCCGGGCACTGGAGGCTGTGGAACGTCCGGGTGGGTGAAGCCTGTCGTGGCGCGGCGGCGCATCATTACCACCACGGCATTCGATGCGGCGAGCCGCGCCCGACCCCCCACGCTGTGCCCACACCGCTGCTCGTCTCAGCCGCGCACCGCGCGCCTCGCGACGGGTCGCATCAACGCAGCGCGCGAAAGGCCGGTCGCGCTCCAAGCGGCAAACCCGCTCGAAACTGAACGCCGAATGCGACGTACGTCGCAGAATCGAGCCCGATCGTCGCCCGACTCGGGAGCGTGACGGGGGAGGGCACAGCGGTATGACATGGCGAGTGCATCGCCTGCGTTGTACCTAACAGGAAGGCCACCCGGCCACAGGAGCGAGAAATGGGCATCCGATTCGACCGTTACGCCACGACCGCCGGCTTGCCGACGCTCGCGCCCGTTGCGCTGATCGTTGCTGCGGGCCTGAAGGCCCCGACGATGCCCGAGCCGCAGCGCCCGTTCCTGCAGATCCCGCTGCCGATGTACCGCCCGGTCGACGTGTCGGTGCGCGAGCACGACGACGCCCCGGCGGCGCCGACGCGCGGCGTCAACGTCTTCGACATGGTCTGATCCACCGCGCCGGCATCTTGCGTGCCGGCGCTTCAGCCGCCGGGTTCCTGGCGAGCTCGACCGTAACGAATTTTCCGGGACGTGACGCCGCTCACGCTCCGCATGACACCTCCCCGCGTGAATCCCCGTTGATTGGTGCACAGCCACCGACCATGCAGGGAATCCACGTGACCGCCTCGCAGCACCGCCGCCTCAAGCTCGCCAGCCTCGTCGAACGCACCGCGCGCGGGGGCCTGGTCGAATCGATGCTGTTCGCCGCGATGATCCTCGCGGTCTTTGCCAGCGCGCTGCGCGCCGCGGCATAGACGTCGGAACCGAGCTACGCGACGAGCCCCGCGGCGCGGCCCGACGCCCACGCCCACTGGAAGTTGTAGCCGCCGAGCCAGCCGGTCACGTCGACGACTTCGCCGATGAAGTAGAGGCCCGGCACGCGCTTCGACTCCATCGTCGTCGACGACAGTGCGTCGGTGTCGACGCCGCCGAGCGTGACCTCGGCCGTGCGGTAGCCCTCGGTGCCGCTCGCGACGAGCGGATGGTCCGACAGGTCCGCCGCGATGCGGCGCAACTCCGGCTCGCCGTACTGGCGCAGCGGCCGGCTGCCGATGCCGCTTTCGCACAGTCGCTGCGCGAACCGCTTCGGCATCAGCTCGCCGAGCGCTGTGCGCAACTCCGCCGCGGGCCGCGCTGCGCGTAGCGCTGCGAGCACGCCGTACGCGTCGGCGCCGGGCAGCAGGTCGAGGCTGAGCGCGTCGCCGGGCTGCCAGTACGACGAGATCTGCAGGATCGCCGGTCCGCTGACGCCGCGGTGCGTGATGAGCATCGAGTTCGTGAAGCTCGCGCCGTTGCAGCGCGCGGTGACCGGCAGCGCGACGCCGCTCAAGTCCTGCCAGCGCTCGAGGTGCGTGCCGCTGAGCGTCAGCGGCACGAGTCCCGCGCGCGTCGGCAGCACCGCGTGCCCGAACCGGCGCGCGAGCTCGTAGCCGAAGCCGCTCGCGCCCATGCTCGGGATCGAGAGACCTCCGCTCGCGACGACGAGCGACGAGGCGACCACGCTGCCCGCCGTCGTGCGCAGCACGAACTCCGCGCCGGTCTTGTCGACGCGTTCGATCTCGCAGCTCGTCGTGATCGACGCGCCGACGGCCGCGCATTCGTCGAGCAGCATCTTCACGATCTGCTTCGACGAGTCGTCGCAGAACAGCTGGCCCAGCTCCTTCTCGTGGTACGCGATGCGATGGCGCTCGACCATCGCGATGAAGTCGGCGGGCGTGTAGCGCGCGAGCGCGGACTTGCAGAAGTGCGGGTTGCGCGACACGAAGTTCGCCGGCGTCGTGCCGGTGTTGGTGAAGTTGCAGCGCCCGCCGCCGGACATCAGGATCTTCTTGCCGCAGCGGTTCGCGCGCTCGATCACGCGCACGCTGCGGCCGCGCGCGCCGGCCGTCAACGCGCACATCAGACCCGCGGCGCCGCCACCGACGACAGCGATGTCGACGCGCTCGCTCACTGCGCGCAGGCCTTGCACGTCCGCGCGTTCAAGATCGGACGGCCGGGACCTGGCGCAGCATCGGCACGACGGCGACATGCTCGGTCGCGCTCGAAAGCTGCAGCTCGCCCTCCTGCACGAGCGCGTGCAGCGCCATGCTGCGTCCGAGCAGCGGCAGCAGCGCCTCGGGCGTGCCGGCCGGCAGGTCGACGACGACGAGGTTGCTGCACCGCGCCAGCGCGGCGGCGTTCTTCTCCCACCAGATCGCGAACCCGCGCCCGCTGTAGCCCACCACCACGACCTCGCGCGCGCGGCCGCACGCCTTGCGGATCCGCGCCTCGTCGGGCTGGCCGAGCTCGATCCATTGCTCGATCTCGCCGGTCAGCGAGCGGCGCCACAGGTCCGGCTCGTCCTCGCTGCTGAGGCCGCGGCCGAACTCCAGGCGCTCGTGCGCGAACAGCGCGAACGCGAACAGGCGAACCATGAGCCGCTCCGGCGTTTCGGACGGATGTTGCGCGAGCGTCAGCGCGTGGCTCCCGTAGTAGCCGCGATCGACGTCGCTGATCTCGAGCTCGGCCTTGTAGACGGTGGCCTTGGGTGCCATCGGCGGGTCCGCGAGGAATCGGCCGCCATCTTACGCGGCCATTCGCGAACGGCTCCGCGCGGCGTCGCGGCGACGACGGGCAAGCGACACCGCGCCTGTGGTCCGCGCTGGGCGCTTTTTCCGTTGCCGATGAGTGAAGACCCTCGGGATCGACCGATGCCACCGACGACGTCCCCGATTCACGCGCGCGCCGTCGCCGCGCTGTCCGCATTGCCGGTGCCGCGTCGCTGTGTCACCTTGTCACAACGATGGGAAACCTCACCGAGCTGCTCGGTCGCGCGCGCGATGGCGACAAGCAGGCCTCGGACCGGCTGTTCGCGGCCGTCTACGAGGACTTGCACCGCATCGCCGCGCGCAACCTGCGCGGCGCCGGCGACGGCATGCGCACGACGTCGCTCGTGCACGAGGCGTACGAGAAGCTCGCGCGGCCCGAGGCGCTCGACTTGAACGACCGCCGGCATTTCTTCGCGGTCGCGGCGCGCGCGATGCGCCAGATCGTGATCGACCACGCGCGCGAGCGCGGCGCCGGGAAGCGCGGTGGCGAATTCGTTCGCGTGACGTTCGAGGGCGCGGCCGACGAGGCAGTCTCGCGTGACGGCCTCGACGAGCTCGTCGCGCTCGACGCAGCGCTCGAGAAGCTCGACGCGCTCGACCCGCGGCTTGCGCGGCTCGTCGAACTGCGCTTCTTCGGCGGCATGAACCTCGAGGAA
>DATLNY010000331.1:0-2812 GCA_035536495.1 Candidatus Saccharimonadia bacterium
GCACCCACCGGATCTCCGGGCCCAGCTTCGACAGGACGGAGTTGGAGTGCGCAGAGGCGTCACGCAGCTCGCCTGCCGACATGTTGCCGGCCCCGGGAATCTCGCGTTCGATCAGGTACTGCGGCATGGTCTTCTCCGACGTTGGACGACAATGATCAGGCGGAATGCGGTCAGCGAGCGCGGGCCTCGAGTGCGGCGCGGACGATCGCAATGCCGAGGAACAAGCCGAGCTGCGCGATCAGCCACGCGAGCCAGCCTGCACCGAGGACGAGTACAGCGACCGACACGAGCAACGACAGCGCGCTCCAAAGGATCGAATGGTCGGCCGCCCCGGAGCGCGCCTCGAGCTTTCCGGCGTTGAAGAACAGGGCAACGCCGACGATGCAGAGGGCGACCTGCGTGTACGGCATCCTATCGGTAGCCGTAGATCGCGCGGCGCAGGAAGTCTTCCGACTTGCGCCCGATCGCGCCGAGGCCCTTGAGCTCGAGCTCGAGGTAGAGCGCGTTGTTCGAGTCACCCTCGATGTTGCGGACGTAATGGCGGCCGAGCACGCGCAGCGCCCAGCAGCAGCTCTCGTACTCGACGCCGGCGAACGCCTCGAGCGTGTCGCTGTCGTGCAGTGAATAGAGCCAGCGCGCAACGAGCCGCGTGCGCTCGCTCAGCGGATACGCGGCCGATGCGTCGAGCTGCTCGAGCACGTCGCGGCGATAGCGGTACGCGAGGTTTGCGACGCCGCGCGTCGCGAAGCGGTACTGCGCGCGCACCGCGGACAGGTCGGTCTCGTCGTCGTTCGGGTCGTACTGCTGCGAGAGCGTCAGCGACCAGCGATCCGACAACGAGAGGTCGAGCTCCGCGGCGTACGCCGAGCCGTCGAAGTCGGATCGTGGCACGCCGGGCAGCTGCACGTCCTGGTCGTCGAAGTAGCGGATCTGCCCGATGCTGCCGCGCGCGAGCTCGCGCCCGTCGCGGTCGTCGATCAGGCTCGACGACAGCGCGAGCGTGAGCTGGTTCGCATCCATCTGCCGGTCGGCGCCGGAATAGCGGTTGGTGCGGAACAGCTGGCCGAAGCCGAACGTGAGCTCCTGCGTGTCGAACAGTGGCAGGTCGTCCTGGTCCTCGTACGGCACGTAGAGGTAGAACAGGCGCGGCTCGAGCGTCTGGCGCAGCGCGCGGCCGCGCGAGGTGAAGTAGCGGTCGAAGAAGAGCCCGGCGTCGAGGCTCGCGATCTCGGTCGTGCGCGACGGCGAGTCGTCGAGCCGCGCCGGCACGGGGGCGAGTCCGCCGCGGTCGAGGTCGTAGGTCGTGTGGCGCACGCCGAGCTCGGGGCGCACGTACCACGCCGCGCGCTCGAACGGGAACGCGACGTAGGGGTGGATGTCGTAGCGGTTGCCGGTGACGGCGTCGTCCTTGTCGAAGCGGACGAGCTCCGTGCGCACGCCGGTCTCGAACGCGTCGTAGAGCCGCTTGCTGCCGTCGAACGTGAACCGGGGCAGGCGGCGATACGGCTCCGACGACGCCGGGATGCGCGGGTCCGTCACCTCGAGATCGTCGCCACCGAACGCGAGCGACCACCAGGTGCCGCGGCCGTTCAAGTACGCACTCGAGCTCAGGTAGCTCGTCGCGGCGCTCGCGAGCGAGTCGCCGAAATCCTCGAAATAGCGGTCGTCCGACACTTCGTTGATGTCGGCGACGAAGTTGAACTGCGGGCTGATCTGCGTGTAGTGGTCGATGAAGTACGAGTGCCGGTCGCGATCGGCGATGTCGTCGTTCGGCAGGTACGTGAACCCGAGCTCGCCGCGATGGCGCTCGAACAGGTACCGGAACTCGCCGCCCGCCATGAAGCCGCGGTCGCTGATGATGCGCGGGACCAGCGTCGCGTCGTAGTTCGGCGCGAGGTTGAGGTAGTACGGAACGGCGAGGTCGAAGCCGCCGTTGTCCGAGCTGCCGAGCTGCGGATACAGCCAGCCACTCTTGCGGCGGTCGTCGAGCGGGAACGTCGCCCATGGCAATGCGAGCAGCGTGACGTCCTTGAATCGCACGCGCATGCCGCGCGCGGTGCCGACGCCCTCGGCATGGTCGAGCCGCATCTCGCGCGCGGTGATCTGCCAGTCGGTATCGCCGGGATCGCAGGTCGTGTACGTGACGTTCGTGAGCTCGGTGTGGTCGGCGTCGGTGCGCACGACCTGCGTCGCGGCGCCGTTGCCGCGCGCGGCGAGCAGCTGGTACTGCACGTCGTCGAGCGTGCTGCGGTCCTTCGGCAGCTCCGCGACGGCCTTGCCGGCCGACAGCAGCAGGTCGCTGTCCTGGTATCGCACGTTGCCCTCGGCCTCGACGCGGTCGATCGTCTCGTCGTAGCGCACGGTATCGGCGGCGATGCGCTGGTCGGCGCGCGTGACGACGACGTCGCCCTGCAGCAGGTAATTCTTCTTCGCGATGCCGTCGACCGAAGCGGCCTCGATCTCGATCGGCGCGTTCGGCCGCTGCGTCGGGTCGGTCGGCAGGCCGGGCACGAAAAACGACAGCATCGAGTTCGCGCGGCACAGCGCCCATTCGGCGTCGTCCGCCGCGGCGCGCGCGGGCCCCTGCGCCGATGCGGCAAACGGCACGCCCAGCGCGAGCCACGCCGCGACATGCGCGGCCTGCAATCGTTCGGTCACTGAACCGGTCCCCCGAGGCTAGGGCGATAGATTGCCGGACTGCGGCAACCGGGGCAATGCGCTGGAAATGTGCGGCGGGAGCCCGCACTGTAGGAGGGGCCTCTGCCCCGACCGGCGCTGCGGTCGGGGCTGAGGCCCCTCCTACAACAGGTGG
>DATLNY010000332.1:0-6609 GCA_035536495.1 Candidatus Saccharimonadia bacterium
CGGCGAAGCTCGCGAAGGCGAGCCGCGGGAAGAAGATCTTCATCGACTACCTGCGCAACGCCGAGGGCGCCACCGCGATCGCGCCGTACTCGGTGCGCGCGAAGAAGAACGCGCCGGTTGCGACGCCGATCTTCTGGGAGGAGCTGAAGCAGGACGTGCGCTTCGATCACTTCAACATCCGCAACGTGCCGGGCCGGCTCGCGCGGATGAAGACCGACCCGTGGGCGGATTTCTTCACGCTCCGCCAGAAACTGACCCGCTCGATGCTGAAATCGGTCGGGATGTAGCGCAAGATAGTCGTCGTCACGGAGGCGCAGGAATGCTGCAGCTCGAACAGTCCACGCGCGAAGCGATCCGGCGCTCGTTCGCGCCGGTGCTCGCGCGGCGCGACGAGTTCGCCGACGCGTTCTATCGCCGGCTGTTCGAGTACGATCCCTCGTTGCGCGCGATGTTTGCGCACGACCTCTCCGAGACGCGGCGCAAGTTCGTCGACATGCTCGTCGTGATCGTCGATGCCGCCGCGGCGTACGGACCCGTGCGCCGCATCATGGAGGAGCTCGGTGCGCGGCACGTCGCGTACGGCGTGCAGACCGAGCATTACGCCGTCGTCGTCGAGATCCTGATCGAGACCCTGCGCGGATCGAGCGATCAATTCGACGCCGCCGCCGAAGACGCATGGCGCGCCCTGCTGGCGCAGGTTTGTGAAGCGATGTTGTTCGGCGCGGAACAGGCGAGTGCCGCTGCGGCGGGCACCTACGCGGCAACGCCACCGCCGCATTGAGCATTTCCTTCTCCCGGAGGGAGAAGAAGAGAGTGGAATCAGTCCGCGCGGCCGTCGCGCGAGAGGCTCTGCACGGCGGCGAGCAGCTCGCTCGGCTCGATCGGCTTCGCGACGTGCAGCTGGAAGCCGGCCATCATCGCGCGCGTGCGGTCCTCGGAGCGCGCGAACGCGGTCAATGCGATCGCCGGCACGCGACCGCCTTGCGCCGGCGGGAGCCGTCGCAGCGTGCGCACGAACTGGTAGCCGTCCTGCTCGGGCATGCCGATGTCCGTGACGATGAGATCCGGAAGCTCGCGCGCGATCGACTGGAGCGCGCGTTCCGCGCTGTCTGCGATCGTCACGATCGCGCCGTAACCCGACAGCAGCTGGCGCAACATGTCACGCGCGTCGGGCTCGTCGTCGACGACGAGGATTCGGCGCCCCGTCAGGTCGAAGACCGGCGCCGCGGCGGGCTCGCGGATCTCGGACTGGTCCACGAGCGTCGAGCTCGGCGAGAGCGCCGCGAGCGGCAGCTTCACGACGAACCGCGACCCGAAACCGACGCCCGAGCTCTCGGCGCGGACCGTGCCGCCATGCAGCTCGACGAGGTTGCGCACGATCGAAAGCCCGAGCCCGAGGCCGCCATGGGTGCGCGTCGTCGACGCGTCGGCCTGCCGGAAGCGGTCGAACACGTGCGGCAAGAATTCGGGGCTGATGCCGATCCCCGTATCGGCGACCGTGATCTCGACCGACGACTCGACGCGACGCAGCGTGATCGAGACGCGCCCGCCCTTCGGCGTGAACTTGACCGCATTCGTGAGCAGGTTCCAGACGATCTGCTGCAGCCGGTGCGGATCGCCCGTGACCGGCCCGACGCGCGGGTCGACGATCCGCGACAGGTGCACGCCGCGCGCGTCGGCGGCGGGGCGCGCGGACTCGAACGCCGCGTCGATGATCCCGGCCGGATCGACCGGCTGCGCATCGAGGCGGACCTTGCCGGCCATGATGCGGCTCATGTCGAGCAGGTCCTCGATCAGCTGGGCCTGCGCGCGAGCATTGCGCACGATCGCGTCGCTGCCACGCTGGCGCTCGGCCTCGTTCGCCTTTCCCGAGGAAAGGATCTGCGACCAGCCGAGGATCGCGTTGAGCGGCGTGCGCAGCTCGTGCGAGAGCGTCGCGAGGAAATCGTCCTTCAGCCGGCTCGCGCGCTCGGCCTGCGTTCGCGCCTCGCGTTCGGCGGTGAGCAGGTGCTCGCGATCGTGCGCGGCGCGTCGCACCTCGTCGTAGAGCCGGGCGTTGTCGATGCCGATCGCCGCCTGCGCTGCGATGCCGCAGGCGAGCCGCTCGCTGCGTTCGCTGAACATCGCCGGCTGCGGATGACCGAAGAACAGGCCGCCGATCACGGCGCCGGAGCGCGAAATGACCGGTACCGCCAGATAGCTGCGCACCGGCAGGTGCCCCGGCGGCATGCCGTGGTGCGGCGCGGACTGGCCGTAGCGTGGATCGTCGTGCACGTCGTCGATCCGGATCGGCGGCTCGCCATGGAACGTCGGGCCGAACAACGCGGTCGCGCGCGGATGGCCGAAGTCCGAGAACGCCTCTCGCGGCGCGCCCGACAGCGTATAGAGCATGAACGATTCGCCGTCCTTGCTGGTCTCCGTGTAGAAGAACGCGCCGAACGCAGCGCCTGTCAGCTTCGTCGCGACGTCGGTGACCGTCTGCACGAGCGCCTCGAGGTCTAGCGTCGCCGCGATCGACGCGCTGGTCGAGTTCAGCAGCTCGAGCACGCGCGTTTCCTCGCGCAGCGCCGCTTCGGCGAGCCGGCGCTCGGTGATGTTCTCGACCGCGCCGATGAAGCGCTCCGGCTGCCCCTGCGCATTGCGCAGCAGCGTGACTTTCGTGCGGCTCCAGACCGTGCTGCCGTCCTTGCGGATGTAGCGCTTCTCGACCGTGTATTCGGGGATCTCGCCGCGCAGCAGCTGCTCGACCAGCACACGCGTTTCGGCGACGTCGTCGGGATGCGTGAGGTCGAGGAACCCCTTGCCCTTCAGCTCCGCGATGCCGTAGCCGAGGAACTGCTCGAACTTGCGGTTCGCCTCGACGAATCCGCCGTCGAGCGTCGCGACGGCGATGCCGATCGCGGCCTGGTCGAACGTCGCGCGCAGGCGCTCCTCGCGCTCGCGCAGCGTGTCGCGCGCGTCGAGCAGCTCGCGCTCGAAGCGCGCGCGCTCGCGTACGATCGTGCCCGCGTTGCGCAGCGCGGTCTGCAGCAGCTCCTCCTGTTCGTTGCCCGACGTGCCCATTACTCGAGCCCGAGCTCCCGCGCGGCGAGCCGCGTGCCCTCGACCCGCGCCTTGATCTTCGCGAACGCCTTGTCGCGCGTCGTCGACGTGTCGTCGCAGAACGGCGAGAAGCCGCAGTCGTCGGTCGTGCCGAGCTGTTCGATCGGGATGTAGCGTGCCGCCTCGAGCACGCGGTCGCGGACTTCCTCTGCCGTTTCGACGTGCGGGTTGATCGGGGCGACGACGCCGACGAAGACGCGCTGGCCGGGCCGGAGATGCTCGCGGATCATTTCGAGCACGCGCACGCGATCCGGTTCGCCCGCGAGCGCGACGTAAAAGCTGGCAGCGTCGAGCTGGAACAGGCTCGGCAGCAGGTCGGCGTAGTCGGCATCGGCACTGTGGGTCGAATCGCGGTCGCCACCCGGGCACGTGTGCACGCCGATGCGCGCGCGCTCCACGGGCGAGAAGCGCGCGAGCGCGAGGTTGTTGATCTCGATGAAGCTGCGCAGCAGCGCGCCGCTCGGGTCGAGCTTCACGGCGAGGCGGCCTTCGGTGAAGTCGACCTGCACCATGTGCGCGCCGAGCTCGAGGCAGTCGCGTACCTCCGCGACGTGTTCGGTCAGCAGGTCGCGGATGAAGTCCTCGCGGGGATAACCCTCGATTTCGTCCGCGGGGTAGAGCAGGCTCAGCGCAGACGGCGAGATGACCGCCTGCTTGACCGGCAGTTTCGTGAGGCTCATCGCGCGGCGCAGGAACTTGCCGGCATTGTGGCGGTAACGGAACGGACCCGAGACGAGGCGCGGCATGCGACGCACGTGCCCGGCGATGAACGGGATCTCGAAGCCGCCGGGCACGGTGTTCGGCGCGCCGTCGATGCAGTACGTCCAGAAATTGTGGTACTTGCGCTGCTCCCCGTCGGTGACGACCGGCGAGCCACTCTCCTCGAATCGCCGGATCGTGTCGCGGATCGCCTCGTCGTACATCGGTGCGAGCGAGGGATCGTCGCTCCCGCGCTCGGCGACGGCCTCGATCAGCGCCTCAGGCCGGGGGATGCTGCCGATCGGTTCGGTGGGTATCAAGTCGGTGACCTCGAGTGGGCCGCGCGTGCTCGGCGAACGGTATTACGCTGCGATTTTCGCACGAAAGGGCTCGAAAGCTGCAAGATCACAGCAGCTCGATTCGGTCGCGGTACAGGCGCACGCGGTCCCCCTTGTAGATGCGCGGATCGCCGTGCACCTGGATGACGCGTCTGCCGCCCTTGTCCATGCGGATCTCGATGCGCGTGCCGCGCTCGCGTCCGGGCTTCGCTGCCGATTCCGCCGTCAGGATCGCGCCGGGCTTCGTCACGGCCGGGTCACGCGCGTAGTGGAACGCGTCGACGTCGCTGGCGGTGCCGCAGCTTGCGCATCGACCGACGTAGGCCTCGCTCGATCGCGTCGCGAGCGCGGCGGAAACGAGCAGCATGATCGCGAACACGCAACGCGCGACTGTTCCTGACATGGCGGAATTCCTGTTCGGTGATGTGGCCAGTATCCCCCACGGGCCGGTCCGCGTGGCACATGCGTTGCTTCCAGGCGGGGGCTGTCGGGCGACCCGCCATGCTGCCGAATACACCCATCGACGGAAGAACCATGCCTGCGACGCGCCGCAAATCGAACCGCAATACCGCCGAGCCGTCGCGTCACAAGTCGAGCTCCGCCAAGGCCGCGGCCGGAAGGGACGTCGAGTCGAAATCCACCGCGCAACACCCGCCGGTGCGCGCGGCGTTCCTCAAACGCAACGGGCTCGGGCTCGCGCTCGCGCTGCTGTTCGTCGTGAGCCTCGTCGGGCAGACGCTCGCGGGCCATCGTCACGACAACGCCGAACGCGTCGAGCACGGCGCGCCGGTGCAGACGCTCGGGGAATACCTCGGCAGTGGCGAGTTCTACTCGACGACGTTCGAGAACTGGGAGAGCGAGTTCCTGCAGATGGGCGTGTTCGTGCTGATGACGGTCTGGCTGTACCAGCGCGGCTCGTCCGAATCGCGGCCGCTCGACCGGCGTGAGGAAGAGGAGATCGAGAAGGTCGAGCGCAAGTTCTACGACGGCCCCGCGCCGAAAGCGGCGACGATCGGCGGCCTGCGGCAGAAGCTCTACGAGAACTCACTGTCCCTGACGCTGTTCGCGCTGTTCGCGCTCTCGTTCGTCGGGCACCTCGTCGGCAGCTGGCGCGATCACGTCGCCGAGCAGGCAATGCACGGCGGGACGCCGCACTCCCTCGCCGCGCATCTTGGCGACGCGCAGTTCTGGTTCGAGTCGTTCCAGAACTGGCAGAGCGAGTTCCTCGCGGTCTTCGCGCTCGTCGTGCTCTCGATCTGGCTGCGGCAGAAGGAATCACCGCAGTCCAAGCCGGTCGATGCGCCGCATTCAGCTACCGGGCGCTGACTAGTGCACGCCGTCGCTCTCGACCGACGCGGCGTTGCTCGCGGCGCACAACGAACCCGGCGGCAGCAGGCGCTGGATCGGAATCGACCCTGAGGCGCCGTTCAATACATAGTCGATGCGAGCCTGGGTGCAGCTCGTGAACTCGATCGTTGCACTGCCGACCGGCGCCGTGGTGACGGGTGTTGCGTCGGCAAAGCGGCCACCGGTCGTGCGATGCAGCGTGATCGTCGCGCGCGTGCCCGAGTAGGTGCCGGCACCCGTCAGCCAGTCGTACTGTCCGGGCGTAGTCGTCCAGGTGAACCACGCCACGCCGAAGAAGTTGCCGATTGACGGCGAGACGTCGAAGAAAAAGCCCTGGCCGTTATGGGCCGGATTCGACCACGAGCCCTGGACGCCTTCCCCGATCGCGAACGTCGTGGCCTGCGCGGCGCCCCACGGTGCGAGATCGAGCGCTTGGGCGTCCAGGTACGCGATGCGCCTCGGGATCGCGTTGCGTATCGTCGTCAGCGTCGCCGGCGCGACGCGACCCGCGCGTGCACGCAGCGCGAGCCACGGAACGATCGTTTCGGCGACGTCCTCGCGCGTCGCGTTGTCGCGGGCGTAGGTGGAAATGAACTCCGGATCGCGCGCCTGCGCGTCGAGCCAGCCCGCGGATGCCGCGTGCTGGGCGTCGAGCGACGTGTGCGCTGCTTCGTGCGCGAGCGTCTCCTCGAGGATGTTCGCTGCGATGTACTGTTGCGCGAGCGAGCCGGTGTGGATCAGCAGGTTGTTGTTGCCGCCGCCGAACGGCTGGTCGCCCTGGTGGATCCACGAGGTCTGCACGTCACGCCGCAGCATCCGCGGCAGTCGCCCGATGATCGGTGCGTAGAACGCCACCTGCGCCTGCGCTGCTTCGACGCTGCCGAATTCCGGGTTGACCTGGAACTCGATCTGCAGCGCATCTGCGTACGTCGCGCGGAAGAGGTAGGCGTCGTACTGGACGAACGCATTGCGGCGACGATCGAACATCGTGCGGACGCCGCGGCCTGTTGCGGTCAGGCCCGTGTACGCCGTCGGATCGGCCGACGTGATGATGTCGGGATCGAGCGTGATGGTGCCGGAGTAGGGCGGTACGGCAGAGGCTGTCGCTGCGGCCAGCAGCAAT
>DATLNY010000333.1:0-3191 GCA_035536495.1 Candidatus Saccharimonadia bacterium
GCGCGAGCGGCGGGGCGACGTCCGGCGCCGCGAGCAGATGGTCGATCACCTCGATCAGGCGGTCGTTGAAGTACGCGTCCGGCTGACCGAGCTCGCGGTAGGCCTGCTGGAACAGCGGATAGAGCCGGACGTAGCCCGCGACGAGCGCGGCGGTGTCGGCCGACTCGAATGCATCGACCTGCGCGGCGTAGCGCGCATGGTTCGCGGCCGAGAGCGTGCGGGTCTCGCCGTCGCCCTCGATCGCGAGCGCGCCGGGCGTCGCTCGCGCGACCGAGATGTTCGACGCGATCTTCGCGCGCGGGAGGTTGTCGATCGTCGCGACGGTGCGCTGGATGACGTACTCGGGCACGAGCCACGCCGGAATCGCGTCGCCCGCGAGCAGGTCGAGCAGTGCCTCGATCGCCGCGGCGTCGCTGTCGGGCAGCGACGGCAACGCGGGCACGTCACCGCCGATCGCAGGGGCATCGACGATCGCGTCCTCGATCGGATGGCTCGGCGCGGCCGGCGCTTCGACCGCTGCGACGGGCGCTTCGATCGGCGCCGTCGCGGCCGCGGGCGCGGGCGCGGGTCGTTCGCGCGCCTCGCGCAGGTAGAGGAATCCGCCGACCGCGGCAGCGAGCAGCACGACGCCGGCGATCGCCGCGCCGCCTCGGTTCGTCTCGGACATCACGCGACCCCTCGTGGGTGAACGAGCTTGTGACTGCGCCTGGCGCGAATCGTTCCGGCCGCGTCGCGCGATTCCGGTTCCGCCTCGTCGCTGGATCATCGCGGCGCGCGGGGGTACGGTAACGACGCCCGCGCGCGCGCAGCGCGTCAGAACGGCACCAGCCGATCCGGCTCGGCCGGACCAGGGAAGGAGCCCGCCGCTTGCCACCCCGCGCCCCCGAACGCCTCGCGCCCGACCGCAGCGGCGACTCCGAGCTCGGCCGCAGCGTCCTCGGCGTGTTCCGCTACTCCGGGCGCGCGCTCGCGCTCGTCTGGACGACGAGCCGTGCGCTGACCGCGGCGCTCGCGGTCCTGACGCTGCTCGCCGGTACGCTCCCTGCCGCCGTCGCCTACGTCGGCGCGCTGATCGTCGATGCGGTCGTCGCGGCGAGCGCTGCGGTGCAGGCCGGCGGCACGCCCGACCTCAGCCGCACCTTCACGCTTGTCGCGCTCGAGGCGCTGCTCGTGATCCTCATCGCCGCGGCGCAGCGCGGCATCTCGCTGTGCCAGTCGCTGCTGCGCGCGCAGCTCGGCCAGCGCGTCAACGTCATGATCCTCGAGAAGGCGCTGACGCTCGAGCTGCCGCAGTTCGAGGATTCGGAGTTCTACGACAAGCTCACGCGCGCGCGGCGCGAGGCCTCGAGCCGGCCGCTGTCGCTCGTCATGCGCACGTTCGGGCTTGCGCAGAACGCCGTCTCGCTCGTGACGTTCGGCGTGCTGCTCGTGCAGTTCTCGCCGTGGGCGGTCGTGCTGCTCGCGCTCGCGGGCCTGCCCGCGTTCATCGCCGAGACGAAGTTCTCCGGGGATGCGTTCCGGCTGTTCCGCTGGCGCTCGCCCGAGACGCGCATGCAGATGTACCTCGAGACCGTCATCGCGCGCGAGGACCACGTCAAGGAGGTCAAGCTCTTCGGGCTCGGGCCGCTGCTGCTGCAGCGCTACCGGGACATTTTCGCGCGTCTCTATGGCGAGGACCGCAACCTGACGATCCGGCGCGACGGCTGGGGCCTGCTGCTCGGGCTCGTCTCGACTGCCGCGTTCTACGGCGCCTACGCGTGGATCGCGTACGCGACCGTGGCCGGGCGCATCTCGCTCGGCCAGATGACGATGTACCTCATGCTGTTCCGCCAGGGGCAGGCTGCGGTTTCGGCGAGCCTTTCGGCGATCGGCGGCATGTACGAGGACAACCTCTACCTTTCGACGCTCTACGACTACCTCGACACGCCCGTGACGCCGCGGATCGGCACGCTGTCGCGCGGGCCGAAGCCCGACGACGGGATCCGCTTCGAGCACGTGACGTTCACCTACCCCGGCGCGGAATCGCCCGCGCTCATCGACATCGACCTGCACATCCGTCCCGGAGAATCGCTCGCGCTCGTCGGCGAGAACGGCTCCGGCAAGACGACGATGATCAAGCTGCTGACGCGGCTCTATCGTCCCGACAGCGGCCGCATCGTGCTCGACGGCCTCGACCTCGAGCAGTGGGACGAAACGACGCTGCGGCAGCGCATCGGCGTGATCTTCCAGGACTTCGCGCGCTACCAGCTCAAGGTCGGCGAGAACGTCGGCGCGGGCGACGTGCGCCGCTTCGACGACGAGGCGGAATGGCGCATCGCGAGCGACAAGGGCATGGCGTCGCCGTTCATCGACTCGATGCCGGCCGGATTCCACACGCAGCTCGGCAAGTGGTTCCGCGACGGGCGCGAGCTTTCGGGCGGCCAGTGGCAGAAGATCGCGCTCGCGCGCGCGTTCATGCGCTCGGAAGCCGACATCCTCGTGCTCGACGAGCCGACTGCCGCGATGGATGCCGCCGCAGAGGCGACGATCTTCGAGCATTTCCGTGCGCTGACGAAGGAACGCATCGCGATCCTGATCTCGCACCGCTTCTCGACCGTGCGGATGGCCGACCAGATCGTCGTGATCGAGAATGGCCGCATCGTCGAGCGCGGCAGCCACGAGGAGCTCATGGCGCTCGATGGGCACTACGCGCGGCTGTTCTCGCTGCAGGCGCAGGGGTATCGCTGAGCGCGCGGCGAATCGCGAACGCGTCCGTATGCTGGTGTCGGGGCTGAGGCCCCTCCTACAATCGTCTCCCCGGAACAAGGGAGCCCGCGAGCGCCGGTCAGCGGTAGCCCTGGGCCTGCAGCGAGAACAGCCGCGCATAGTGGCCGTCGAGCGCCATGAGCTCGGCGTGGCTGCCGCGCTCGACGATGCGTCCGTTCTCGATCACGACGATCTGGTCGGCCATCCGCACGGTCGAGAAGCGGTGCGAGATCAGGATCGCGATGCGCTCCTTCGTCAGCGCGCGGAAATGCTCGAAGATCGTCGCCTCCGCGGTAGCATCCATCGCGGCAGTCGGCTCGTCGAGCACGAGGATGTCGGCTTCCGAGCGCATGAACGCGCGCGCGAGCGCGATCTTCTGCCACTGCCCGCCAGAGAGCTCGCGCCCGTCGCGGAACCACTTGCCGAGCTGCGTATGGAATCCGGCC
>DATLNY010000334.1:0-15818 GCA_035536495.1 Candidatus Saccharimonadia bacterium
CGTCCCGTACGTCTACATCGTCTCGAGCCCCGCGCGCGCATCGACCCGGCCGCCGCAGCGCGACGCGGCGGAACGCCGATGACCCGCGCGGTCGCGGTGCTGCTCGCGTGCTTCGCGGGCGGCGCGACCGCGGACGAAGCCGCCGGATCGTGGCTTGCACGCATGGCGGCGGCCCAAGCCGTGCGCGAATACGAAGGCACTTTCATCTACGTCCACGACGGCCGCATCGAGACGATGCGCGTCGTGCGCACGATCGGACCCGACGGGCCGCGCGACACCGTCGCCTCGCTCACCGGCGAGCTGCGCGAGGTCGTGCGCGGCGACGGCGAGCTGCGCACCAGCGGCAACGGCGTCACGACGGTCGTCCCGAGCGGTCCGGCGGTCGTTTTCCACGTCGCACCGCCCGGCCTGCTGCACGACGCGACGCACTACCGGCTCGGCGTGATCGGCGAGGATCGCGTCGCCGGCTACCCGACCACCGTCGTCGAGGCGCGACCGTCCGACGCGTTTCGCTACGGCTACCGGTTCTGGATCGAGCGCGACTCGGGGCTGCTGTTGCGTTCGACGCTCGCGGCCGAGGACGGCAGCACGATCGAGCAGCTGATGTTCACGACGCTCGCGCTGCGACCCGCCGCGCACGCAAGCCCGGGCCGACCGCCCCCGATCAGCGCGCCGGCGCTCGCGGGCCCGCGCTTCAGCGAGCCGTTGCCCGATGGGTTCCGGCTCGTCGCGGTGCAGCCGGCGCGGGCCGGACGACGCCATTTCCTCTATTCCGACGGGCTCGCGAACGTCTCGCTCTACGTCGAGCCGCTCGCGCGCGGCGCCGAGCCGATCACCGGCGGGTTGCGGCGTGGCGCGATGAACCTCTACGGCCACGTCGCGCGCGAGAACCAGGTCGTCGTCGTCGGCGACGTGCCACTCCCTACCGCGCACCGCATCGCGGTGACGTTCGATCCGGCGAGCCTGCGCTGACGCGATGATCGTGCGGCTCGCCGGGACTTGCATCCTCGTTGCACGGCCCCCACCAAGGTCTCGTGGCCGCCACGGCGGCCGGCGGAACCCGGCTCGCGCTGCGGCGGTCACAGCAGGCCTTGCGCATCGCGTCCCGCGAATCGAAACCCTGACTCCGAGCGAATCCTCCCGACCATGACTCCAGCCATCCGATCCATCGCCACGCTGCTGATCGCACTGACCGTCGCGGTGCCCGCGTTCGCACAGCAGCAGGCGGCGCTTCCAGATTTCACCGGCCTCGTCGAGCGCAGCGCCGGCGCCGTCGTCAACATCACCGCGCGCAAGTCCGGTGGCGGCGACGACGACATCGCGCAGCTCGAGGGCGAGGAAGTGCCCGAGATATTCCGCCGTTTCTTCGGCGATCCGCGCTTCGGCGGCGGCATGCCGCAGCAACCGCGCGAGCGCGTCTCGGGCGGTTCGGGCTTCATCATCTCGGGGGACGGCTACGTCCTGACGAACCACCACGTCGTCGACGGCGCCGACGAGGTCGTGGTGCGATTGAAGGACCGCCGCGAGCTGCGCGCGAAAGTCGTCGGCTCCGATCCGCAGAGCGACATCGCGCTGCTGAAGGTCGAGGGCAGCAGCCTGCCCACGGTACCGCTCGGGGATTCGAGCGAGCTGCGGCCCGGCCAGTGGGTCGTCGCGATCGGCTCGCCGTTCACGTTCGAATACTCGGTCACCGCCGGCATCGTCAGCGCGGTCGGACGCAGCTTCTCGAACGAGCAGCGCTACGTGCCGTTCATCCAGACCGACGTCGCGATCAATCGCGGCAACTCGGGCGGACCGCTGTTCAACCTCGACGGCGAAGTCGTCGGCATCAACTCGCAGATCTTCTCGAACACCGGCGGCTTCATGGGCGTGTCGTTCGCGATACCGATCGAGGTCGCGAACTCGGTCGTGCGCCAGCTGAAGGACAAGGGCAGGGTCAGCCGCGGCTCGCTCGGTGTCGTGATCCAGCGCGTCGGCGCAGCCGAAGCCGAGGCGATGGGGCTCGCGCGGATCTCCGGTGCGCTCGTCAGCGACGTCGCGACCGGTTCGGCCGCCGAGAGGGCCGGGGTCAAGGTCGGCGACGTCCTGCTCTCCTACAACGGCATCGCGATCGACGACTCGGCGCAGCTCCCGCCGCTCGTCGGCAGCACGGCGCCGGGCACGCGTGCGACGCTCGAGCTCTGGCGCGACGGCAAGACGGTCTCGCTCCCGATCACCGTCGGCGAGCTCGAGGAAACGAGCGCCGTCGCCGCGACCGGACGCGCCGAAGCGGCATCGAACGCCGGCCTCGGGCTCGCGGTGCGCGACCTGACGCAAGGCGAACGCGAACAGCTCGAGCTCGAGGCCGAAGGCGTGCTGATCGAGCGGATCAACGGCACCGAGCCGCGTCGTGCCGGACTGCAGGCCGGCGATGTCGTGCTGCGCGTCGGCCGCACCTCGGTCAAGACCGCGGCGGAGTTCGAGGCGCTCGCGAAGCAGGTCAAGCCCGGCGCCTCGACGATGCTGCTCGTGCGTCGCGGCGATGCGACGCTGTTCGTCGCGCTGCGGGCGCCGGGTCCTGGTTGATCTGCCCGGATTGATCCCGGAGTGGGGCGCAGCGCGAGCGTCGCGCTGCGGGCGTGACGCGATGTTCGCCGATGTTTCGAGTGGGGCCCGCGGCGCGGGGCTCCGTCGACCGCCGCGTGCGTGACGCGGGCGGGAGCCGAGCCCCTGCCGGGATACGTGGCATAATCCCGCTCTTTTGGCGCTCAGCCAGCCCGGCGCATTCCCGTTTCGATGCAGCACATCCGCAACTTCTCGATCATCGCGCACATCGACCACGGCAAGTCGACGCTCGCCGACCGGATCATCCAGATCTGCGGCGGACTGCAGGCCCGCGAGATGGAAGCCCAAGTGCTCGACTCGAACCCGATCGAGCGCGAGCGCGGGATCACGATCAAGGCGCAGTCGGTCTCGCTGCCGTACACGGCGCGCGACGGGCAGGTCTACCAGCTCAACTTCATCGACACGCCCGGCCACGTCGACTTCTCGTACGAAGTGAGCCGCTCGCTCGCTGCGTGCGAGGGCGCGCTGCTGGTCGTCGATGCGGCGCAGGGCGTCGAGGCCCAGTCGGTCGCGAACTGCTACACGGCGGTCGAGCAGGGCCTCGAGGTCATCCCGGTGCTCAACAAGGTCGACCTGCCGACCGCCGATCCGGAGAAGGTCAAGGCCGAGATCGAGGCCGTCATCGGCATCGACGCGACCGATGCGCTCGAGATCTCGGCGAAGACCGGGCTCGGCGTCCTCGACGTGCTCGAGGCGATCGTCGCGAAGATCCCGCCGCCGAAGCCGCGCGACACCGACCGGCTGCAGGCGCTGATCATCGATTCGTGGTTCGACAACTACCTCGGCGTCGTCGCGCTCGTGCGGGTCATGCAGGGCGAGATCCGGCCGAAGGACCGCATCGTCGTGATGTCGACCGGGCGCGTGCACGAAGTGCACGAAGTCGGCGTGTTCACCCCGAAGCGCAAGACCAACCCGCGGCTCGGCCCGGGCGAGGTCGGCTTCGTCTGCGCGTCGATCAAGGACGTCTACGGCGCACCGGTCGGCGACACGATCACGCTCGCGAGCGCGCCGGCGGCGCACCCGCTGCCCGGCTTCCAGGAGCTGCAGCCGCGCGTGTTCTCGGGCCTGTTCCCGGTCGTCGCCGACGACTATCCGAGGCTGCGCGAAGCACTCGACAAGCTCAAGCTCAACGACGCGGCGCTGCGCTTCGAGCCCGAGAGCTCCGAGGCGATGGGATTCGGCTTCCGCTGCGGATTCCTCGGCCTGCTGCACATGGACATCGTGCAGGAGCGGCTCGAGCGCGAGTACGCGCTCGACCTCATCTCGACCGCGCCGACCGTCGTCTACCAGGTGCTGACGACCGACGGCGCGACGCTCGACCTCGAGAATCCGGCGAAGCTCCCGAACGTGACGAAGATCGAGGAGATCCGCGAGCCGATCATCGAGGCGCACATCCTCACGCCGCCCGAGCACATCGGCAACATCATCAAGCTCTGCGAGGAAAAGCGCGGCGTGCAGAAGTCGATCCACTACCTCGGCGCGCAGGTGCAGATCAAGTACGAGCTGCCGCTCGCCGAGGTCGTGCTCGACTTCTTCGACCGGCTGAAATCCGCGAGCCGCGGCTACGCCTCGCTCGACTACCATTTCGTGCGTTTCGAGGCGGGGCCGTTCTCGCGCCTCGACATCCTCGTCAACGGCGACCGCGTCGACGCGCTCTCGCTGATCGTGCACCGCAGCCACGCCGACCGGCGCGGCCGCGAGCTCGTCGAGAAGATGCGCGAGCTGATTCCGCGACAGCAGTTCGACGTCGCGATCCAGGCCGCGCTCGGGGCACAGGTCATCGCGCGCTCGACCGTCAAGGCGCTGCGCAAGAACGTGCTGGCGAAGTGCTACGGCGGCGACGTCTCGCGCAAGCGCAAGCTGCTCGAGAAGCAGAAGGAAGGCAAGAAGCGCATGAAGCAGATCGGCAACGTCGAGATCCCGCAGGAGGCGTTCCTCGCCGTCCTGCAGGTCGACAAATGACCTTCCTCGCTTGACGGAAGCGGGCCATTAGTGGCGTGATCCGGCTTTGCCGGTGATGCCGGAACCGGGGGATACGCCCCCGCGTGGACGATAAATGGAAATCGATTTCGACTTCGCAGCGCTGCTCGTTGCGCTGACCGCGTTCACCGGCATCGTCTGGGCGATCGACCGCGTGCTGTTCGCGCCCAATCGTCGCAAGCGCGCGGCCGCGCTCGAGGCCGGCGCGGCGGGTTCGCCCGAGGAGCGCCAGGCGCTGGTCGACCGCGCGAGCCGCGAGCCGGTGCTGGTCGAGTACTGCCGCTCGTTCTTCCCGGTGATCCTCGCGGTGCTCGTGATCCGCTCGTTCCTCGCCGAACCGTTCCGGATCCCGTCGAGCTCGATGATGCCGACGCTGCTGATCGGCGACTTCATCCTCGTCAACAAGTTCGCGTTCGGCCTGCGGCTGCCCGTGACGAACTCGAAGCTCGTCGAGATCGGCGAGCCGGCCCGCGGCGACGTCGTCGTGTTCCGCTATCCCGGGATGGCGCCGGACGACCCGAGCCGCGGCACCGACTACATCAAGCGCGTCGTCGGCGTGCCCGGCGACTCGATCATGTACCGCGACAAGATCGTCTACGTGAACGGCGAGCCGCAGCCGCAGAGAGACCTCGGCACCTACGTCGGGACCGGGGCCGGCGTCGACATGACCGGCACCGCGCTGAAGCTCGAGAACCTCGACGGGACCGAGCACGAGATCCTCGTGCGCCGCAGCGACGGCTTCTTCCCGATGCGGGAGGGCACGTTTTCGGTCCCGCCGGGCGCCTATTTCGTTTTGGGCGATAATCGCGACAACAGCCAGGACAGCCGGTACTGGGGCTTCGTGCCCGAGGGCAACCTCGTCGGCAAGGCGTTCTTCATCTGGATGAACTGGGACAGCAAGAACGGCGGCGTCGAGTTCGCTCGAATCGGCACCGTCATCGAATGACCACTGCGGGCGGATCGGAGGGTGCTATGCAAATCGCGCACAGACAACGCGGGATGACGCTGCTCGGGTTCGTGATCGTGCTGGTCATCGTCGCGTTCTTCGGCCTCATCGGCATGAAGCTGTTCCCGGTCTACTCGGAGTACTACGGAGTGCGCAAGTCACTGAGCGCGCTGCAGCAGGAGCCGGGCGTCGCGCAGAAGACCCCGGACCAGATCCGCTCTTCGCTCCAGCGCAAGTGGTTCATCAGCTACGTCAAGACCCCGACCGTCCAGAAGAACGTCAAGATCTCGAAGAAGGGCGGGCAGTACCTCGTCACGGTGGCGTACGAGCGGCGCGGCAACCTGCTCTACAACCTCGACTACATCGCGGTGTTCGACAAGACGGTCAGCCTCACGCGGCAGGGCGGTGACTGACGGCATCGCCGGGCTCGGGTACCGCTTCGGCAACGATGCGCTCCTCGCCGAAGCGCTGACGCACCGCAGCGCAGGGCGCCCGAACAACGAGCGGCTCGAGTTCCTCGGCGATTCGATCCTTTCCTCCGCGGTCAGCGAGGCGCTGTTCGTGCGCTTCGCCGGCGCGCACGAAGGCGAGATGACGCGCTGGCGCGCGGAGCTCGTGCGCGAGCAGACGCTCGCTGCGATCGCGCGCGAGCTCGGGCTGGGCGACCGGTTGAACCTGGGCCAGGGCGAGCTCAAGAGCGGGGGATTCCGCCGCGACTCGATCCTCGCCGACGCGCTCGAGGCGATCATCGGCGCGGTCTACGTCGACGCGGGCTGGGACGGCGCGCGCTCGCTCGTGCTGTCGCTGTTCGCGACGAGGCTCGACGCGATCGCGGCCGAGAAGCCGCAGAAGGACGCGAAGACGCGGCTGCAGGAGCTGCTCCAGGGCAACGGCCATGGGCTGCCGCGCTACGAACTGGTCGACACGCGCGGCGACGACCACGACAAGGTGTTCGTCGCGCGCTGCTCGATCGACGTGCTCGGGATCGCAGCCGACGGCGAGGGCACGACGCGGCGCGGCGCCGAAACGGCGGCGGCCGAAGCCGCGCTCGCCGACATCGATGCAAGGGAATCGAATCGTGCCGACGCGTGAGCCGTTCCGCAGCGGCACGATCGCCGTGCTCGGGCGGCCGAACGTCGGCAAGTCCACGCTCGTCAATGCGATGGTCGGCTTCAAGGTCAGCATCGTCGCGCCGAAGCCGCAGACGACGCGCCACCGGATCCTGGGGATCGCGACGCGCGACGACGCGCAGTACGTGTTCGTCGACACGCCGGGGCTGCACGCGGCCGGCGGCCGCGCGATCAACCGCTACCTCAACCGTGCCGCGCGCGGCGCCGTGCTCGACGCCGACGTCGCGCTGCTCGTGCTCGAGGCCGGCCGCTGGATCGGCGAGGACGACGAGGCGCTCGCGGTCGCCGCCGCGAGCCGCCTGCCGGTCGTCGCGGCACTCAACAAGATCGACCGCGTCAAGGATCGCGCGACGCTGCTGCCAGAGCTCGAGCAGCTCGCACAGCGCCACGGCTTCGCGGCGCTCGTCCCGATCAGCGCCGCGAAGCGCAAGGGCCTCGACGCGCTCGAGCGCGAGCTTCGGGCGCTGCTGCCCGAGCGGCCAGGCGCGTTCGATCCCGACGCGATCACCGACCGTAGCGAACGCTTCCTTGCGACGGAGCTGATCCGCGAGCAGGTCGTGCTGCAGCTGCGCGATGAATTGCCGCATTCGACCACGGTCGAGATCGAGTCGTTCGAGGAAGCCGGCGGCGAGTTCCGCCTCGAGGCGTCGATCTTCGTCGAGCGCGAAGGGCAGAAGGCGATCGTCGTCGGCGCCGGCGGTGCGCAGATCAAGAAGCTCGGCATTGCCGCGAGGCACGAGCTCGAGAAGCTGCTCGGCGGCAAGGTGCACCTGATGCTCCACGCCCGCGTGCGGGAAAAGTGGAGCGACGACGAAGCCGCGCTGCGCAAGTTCGGCTACTCGGAATAGCGGCCTGCCGCCGGCATGCGGGTCGAACAGCAGCCCGGCTGGATCCTGCACGAGCGGCCCTACCGCGAGACCAGCCTGCTGCTCGAAGCATTCACGCGCGACCACGGGCGAGTCGGGCTCGTTGCGCGGGGCGTTCGCAGCGCGAAGCCGCGAATCGCGCGCGCGAGCCTCGCGCCGATCCAGCCGGTCGTGCTGTCGTGGAGCGGCCGCGGCGAGCTCGGCACGCTGACCGCCGCGGAATCAGTCGGTACCGCGCTGCACCCCGACGGCGAGGCGCTGCTCGGTGCGCTCTACCTCAACGAGCTGCTCGTGCGGCTGCTGCCGCGCGGCGACGCGCACCCCGAGCTGTTCGCGCGCTACGGCGCCTGCCTCGAGGAGCTCGCGGGCCGCGGCAACGCGGCGTGGACGCTGCGGCGCTTCGAGCGCGACGCGCTCGCTGAGCTCGGCTACGCGCTCGAGCTCGCGCAGGAGGTCGAGAGTGGCGATGCGTTGCACCCCGACGCCGATTATTCATTCGATCCGGAGCGCGGGCCCGTCGCGTGGGCGGCGCGGCCGATCACGCCGCGCATCGCGGGGTCCGTGCTGCTCGCGCTCGCGCACGAGCACGAGCCGCCCGTGCCCGAGCTGCGCGCGATGCGCGGGCTCATGCGGGCGCTGCTGCGACACCACCTCGGCGGTCGCGACCTCAACGCATGGCGGATGTTCGCGGGAACGACCCGCACGGGCTGACGCCGATCAGGCCGGCGCGGTCGCAGTCGCCCGCGTCGCCGTCGCGGCGACGAGCGCGGCGCGGGTTGCCTCGAGCGCCGCGGAGAAATGCCGCTGCGCGTCAGCGTTGTCGCAGCCTTCCGCGAGCGCGGACGCCAGCGCTTCGGCCGCCGCAAGCAGCCGGTGCGCGCCGCAGAAGCCGCACGCGGCGCGCAGCCGATGCAGCACGGCCCGCGCCGCATCGCGGTCCCCGCGGGCGAGCGCGGCCTCGATCGACGCGGCACCCGGTGCGAGCTCGTCGCGTAGCAGCGCGCGCAGCCCGTCGACGACCGCCGGTGCGCCACCGACTGCGAGCGCGGCCTCGTCGTCGAGCAGCGCGTCGCCGCGCGCGGGACGCACGGAGTCGGCCGGCAGTGCGTGCGTCACGCCGCTCGCGACTGCGTCGAGCGCCGCGACGAGCGCCGCGGCGCGTAGCGGTTTCTCGAGCGCGGCGGCGAATCCCGCGCGCAGCAGCGCGCCGCGCCGCGCCGCTGCGATCTCGGCCGAGATCGCGACCGCGGGCGTATGCGCGCCAAGCGCGTCGTCGACGATCGCGGTTCCGGCGCCGTCGGGCAGCTCGAGATCGCAGACCAGGCAGGCGTACCGGCCAGCGACCAGCGCGCGGCGCGCCGCGCCGAGCGTCGCGACGGACTCGACGCGGTAACCCTCGGCTTCGAGCGCGTCGCGCACGAAGCGGAGGCAGACGGGGTCGTCGTCGACGACGAGCACGCGGGGCCGGTTTCCGGCGTTCATGCCGCGAGCGTGCCGTGAATGCAGCACGCGCGCCAGTCCTGCGGCAGAATCGGTGCATGTTCCGGATCGCCGCATGTCTTGCGATCGCGCTGTCGGCGTGGTCACCCGCGCATGCGTTGCGACTGCGCGCTGCGCAGGTGCGGTCCGACCAGTTCGTGCTCGAGGCCGTCGATGTCGTGTTCGACGGCACGGCGCTCGACCTGCGCGCGGCCGCCGCGAGGATTCCCGCGCTGAAGCTCGACCCGGCCCGCGAGCTGCACTGGCGCTGCCGCCCCGACGCGAATGCGCGCGGATGGTCGTGCCGGGGACCGTCCACGCTGCTGCATGGCGGGCGGCGACGTCGCGCGACGCTCGGGTTCTCACGCGGCGACGAGGACACGCGCGTCGCGCTCGACTCGGGCGCGACCCGCATTGCGCTCGAGCTGCCGCGCGACGCGCCGGCGAGACTCGCGCTCGAGCGCGTCCCGCTCCCGTGGATTGCGATTTTCGCAGCGTCGCCGGCGCGGCTCGTCCCCGGCGGCGGGGAGGTCAGCGGTGCGCTCGCATTCGCCGCGTTCGATCCACCGGCGGGAGCGGGCGAGTTGCGTTTCAACGGTGTCGCATTCGACTCGCCCGGCGGCGAGCTGGCGGGCTCGGGCCTGTCGGGGCGCGCGCGCGTCGATTTCGCGGGCGCCATCGGGGCCCGCACGCTCGCGATCGACGCGACGATCGACGCCGGCGCGTGGCTCGTCGCGCCGCTCTACGTCGAGCTCGGCGGCGCACCGGTCGCGGCGTCGATCGCGCTCGCGCAGCGCGGCGACGGCTACGACGTCACGGCCTGGCGCTGGGATGATGCCGGTGCGCTCGTCGCCGCCGGCACGGCGGTCCTCGATCGGAGCGGCGTGCCGCTGCGTGTCGACGCAGCGCAGCTTCGGCTCGAACTGGCGCGCGGCTATCCGCGCTACCTCAGGAGCGTGCTCGCCGGGACCGCATTCGGCGCCGTCGAGGCGAGTGGCCGCGTCGAGGGGCAGCTCGCATACGTCGCCGGCGAGCCGCCGTCGGGGATGCTCGAGCTCGCCGACGTGACGGTGCACGACGAGGCCGGCCGATTCGCGCTCGACGGCCTGGCCGGTCGCGTGCCGCTTGCGCCCGCGGCGCCGGCGGAGTCGACCGTGCGGTGGACGCACGCATCGATCCAAAAGTTCGACCTCGGCCCCGCCGAGGTCCTGCTCCGGGCAGACCGCAGCGGCCATGCGCTGGCACGACCGCTCGAGCTCGACGTGCTCGACGGCAAGATTCGGATCGCGCGGCTCGAGCTCGCGCGTGCCGGCGCTGCGCGCCGACTCGTCGCGTCACTGGAGCTCGACGACCTCTCGGTCGCGGCGCTGACCCGCGCGCTCGGGTGGCCGGCGTTCGAGGGCCGCCTGTCCGGAAAGATCCCCGCCGTGCGCAGCGAGGGTGGCACGATCGCGTTCGACGGCGGGCTGGCGTTCGAGGTGTTCGGCGGGCGCGTCGAGCTCGACTCGCTCGTGCTCGAGCGCGGCTTCGGCGTCGCGCCTTCGCTCGCGGCCGACGTCGTGATCGAGGACCTCGACCTCGCGCCACTGACGTCGGCGTTCTCGTTCGGCACGATCGAGGGCCGGCTCGACGGGCGCATCGACGCACTGCGGCTCGTCGACGGCGCACCGGTCGCGTTCGATCTTGTCTTGCGGACCGACCCGCGCCACGAGGGCCGCAAGCGGATCTCGCAGCGTGCCGTCAATTCGCTTTCGACCGTCGGCGGCGCGGGCGCCGCGGCCGGCGTCCAGCGCGGCATGCTGCGCGTGTTCGACTCGTTCCCGTACGCCGAGATCGGGCTGAGCTGCAGGCTCGCGAACAACGTCTGCGAAATGGGCGGGCTCGACGCACGCGACGGCGGCTACACTATCGTCCGTGGCGCCGGACTTCCGCGGTTGACCGTGGTCGGGCACCAGCGCCGGGTCGACTGGCCGGTCCTCGTCGCGCGCCTCGAAGCGGCGACGAAGGGCACGCCGCCAATCGTCGAATGAAGCGCGCCCACGCGGGCGAATCGAAGAGGTAACGCATGCGCAAGATCCATTGGCTCGTCACCGCGACGCTCGTCGCCGCGGTATCGGCGTGCGTGACGATCAACGTGTACTTCCCCGCCGCAGCGGCCGAGAAGGCCGCCGCGGAGTTCATCGACGAAGTGCTCGGCGATGCCCCGACCGCGCCGGCGCAGGCGCCGGAGCAGGCGCCGCCGCGGGGCGACCGGCTCGGCGCCGTGTTCTCGCCGATCGGCGTCGCGCACGCGCAGGCGGACATCGACATCGAATCGCCGCAGGTGCGCGCGATCCAGTCGCGCATGGCGGAGCGTTTCCGCACGACGCTCGAGCCGCATTTCGCCAGCGGCGCGCTCGGTTTCACGCGCGACGGGCGTGTCGAAGTGCGCGACGCCGCCGCAGTGCCGCTCGCGGCGCGCACGGCGGTCAGGCAGGCGGTCGCGGAGGACAACCGCGATCGCGATGCGGTCTATCGCGAGATCGCCGTCGCCAACGGGCATCCCGAGTGGGAGGCCCAGATCCGCGAGACGTTCGCCGCGCAATGGATCGAGCGTGCCGCGCCGGGCTGGTACTACCAGGACGCGTCGGGCACCTGGCAACGCAAGTAGCGCGGGCCACGCGAGCATCCTGTCCCGGGCTTGCCCCATGAAAGGCCCGGGCCGCCCGCGCCAGCCTCCACTATCGTGTCCAGACCGCTCCCCGAACTGATCCTCGACGTCGCCGACCTCCTGCACGACGGCCGCGGCGTCGCGCGCCACGAGGGCAAGGCCGTATTCGTGACGGGCGCGCTGGGCGGCGAGCGCGTGCGCGCGAAGCTCGTGCGCAGGAATCGCCGGTACGATGAGGCAGCGGTGATCGAGGTGCTCGACGCGTCGCCGCTGCGCGTCACGCCGCGGTGCCCGCACTTCGGCGTTTGCGCGGGCTGCGTGCTCCAGCACCTCGAACCCGGCGCGCAGATCGCCGCGAAGCAGCACGCCTTGCTCGAGAATCTCGCGCGTATCGGCCAGGTCGAGCCCGCGCGCGTGCTCGAGCCGTTGCACGGTGACCCGTGGGGCTATCGACGACGCGCGCGGCTCTCGGTCAAGGACGTCCGGAAGAAGGAGCGCGTGCTCGTCGGCTTTCGCGAGCTCGACGGCCGCTTCGTCGCGGACTTGCGCGAGTGCCACGTGCTGCATCCCGCGGTCGGAATGAAGCTCGCGGCGCTCGCCGCGCTGGTCCAGTCCCTCGACGGCCGGGGCGACATCCCGCAGATCGAGGTGTCGGTCGGCGACGACGTCGCGGCGCTCGTGTTCCGCCACCTGCAGCCGTTGTCCGAGCGCGACGTCGCGGCGCTGGTCGAGTTCGGCCGGCGCGAAGGCCTTGCGATGCTCGCGCAATCGGGCGGGCCGGAGACGGTCCGCGCGCTCGACTCCATCGACGCGCAGCTCGGCTTCCGCCTGCCGCATTACGACGTCGATATCGCGTTCGAGCCGCTCGATTTCGTCCAGGTCAATGCAACGATGAACGAGCGCATGATCGAGCACGCGCTCGCGTTGTTGCAGCCGGTGCCCGGCATGCGCGTCCTCGACCTGTTCTGCGGACTCGGCAATTTCACCCTGCCGATCGCGCGCAGTGGCGCGCAGGTCACGGGCGTCGAGGGCGATGCCGGGCTGATCGAGCGGGCACGCGCGAACGCGGCGCGCAACGGGCTCGACGTCGATTTCCATGCAGCGGACCTGTTCCGGGACCAGCGCGATGCCGCGTGGGCCGTGCGCCCGTGCGACGCGGTCCTGCTCGACCCGCCGCGGGCGGGCGCCGCCGAGCTGCTGGAGTGGATGCCGCGCAAGGAGACGACGCGCGTGGTCTACGTGTCGTGCCATCCGGGCTCGCTCGCGCGCGACGCGGGGACGCTCGTGCGCGCGCACGGCTTCAATCTGCTCGCGGCCGGCGTCATGGACATGTTCCCGCACACGGCGCACGTCGAGTCGATCGCGCTGTTCGAGCGCTGAACCGCCGGAGACGCAAGCGTCCGGAAGCGCGCGTCGATCGCATACAATCCGCGAATGGCGGTCGAAATCGAGCGCAAATTCCTGCCGCGGGACGAATCGTGGCGCGACGCCGTCCGGCGATCGGTGGCGATGGTGCAGGGCTACCTCGGCGGCCACCGTTGTTCGGTGCGCGTGCGCATCGAGGGCGAGCGCGCGTTCCTGAACGTCAAGTCCCGCGGTCGCGGGATGCGGCGCTCCGAGTACGAGTTCGGCGTGCCGCTGGACGAAGCGCGCGCGATGCTCGACGAGTTCTGTCCGGAGCGCGTCGAGAAGCTGCGCCACGAGGTTTCACACGGCGGCCATGTGTTCGAGGTCGACGAGTTCCTCGGCGCGAACGCGGGGCTCGTCGTCGCAGAGCTCGAGCTCGATCACGAGGACGAGGCGTTCGAGCGGCCGGCGTGGCTCGGTCGCGAGGTCACCGACGAAGCGCGCTACTACAACATCGCGCTCGCGCGCGAGCCGTACTCGCACTGGGCCGAAGGAGCAGGCAAGGCATGTTGATCGTAGGCATCGGCGGCACCACGCTCGCGCCACGCGAGCGCGACTGGCTCGCGCGCGAGCAGGTGTCGGGCGTCATCCTCTTCACCCGCAATTTCGAGTCGCGCGAACAGGTCACGCGCCTCGTCGACGAGATCCGCGCCGCGCGCGAGGCGCCGCTGCTCGTGACGGTCGACCAGGAAGGCGGACCGGTGCAGCGGTTCCGCGACGGCTTCACGCGCCTGCCGCCGCTCGCGCGCATCGGCGAGCTGCACGCGCGCGACGCGCGCCGCGCGGTCGCGCTCGCGGAGGAGCACGCCTGGCTCATGGCGACGGAAATGCGCGCGGTCGGTGTCGACCTTTCGTTCGCGCCCGTCGTCGATCTCAAGCGCGGCAACCGCGCGATCGGCGATCGCGCGTTCGACGCCGATCCCGACGTGACGTCCGAGCTGGCGCTCGCGTACCTGCGCGGCATGCGCATCGCGGGCATGGCCGCGACGCTCAAGCACTTCCCGGGGCACGGCTCGGTACTCGAGGACACGCATTTCGCCGAGGCGGTCGACCCGCGCAGCTACGAGCAGATCGAGGCCGAAGACCTGCGCCCGTTCCGCGACGCGATCCAGCAGGGCGCCGAGGCGGTCATGGTTGCGCACGTCCGATACCCGCTCGTCGACGAGCTCCCGGCCGGCTACTCGCGCCGCTGGATCGACGACATCCTGCGCGGCGAGCTCGTGTTCCGCGGTGCGGTGTTCGCCGACGATGTCGGCATGGCCGCGGCGCACTCGGCCGGCAGCGTCGCGGCGCGCGTTGCCGCGCACCTCGACGCGGGCTGCGACTTCGTGCCGGTCTGCGATCCGTCGCTCGTGCCGGAGGCGCTGAGCGCGGTCGAGGCGCGCGACTCGTCGAACGAGTCGCTCGTCATGCGCCTGCAAGGCTACGTCGGCAACACCTGGGAGGCGCTCGTGGAGAATTCTCAACGGCAGCAGTTCATCGAGCGCGTCACCGCGCTGGACGTCGCGGCGTGACCGCGCCCTCGCTGCGCGAAGCGCTCGCGACGGCCGACTGCATCCACGGCCGTGACGCGCTGCTCGCGTCGATCGTCAAGGTCGGCGGCGAGATCGACCGCGACTACCAGGGGAAGCGGCCGCTGTTCCTGACGCTGATGCAGGGCGGGCTCATCTTCGCGGGCCACCTCGCGCTCGCGATCGAGGTCGACTGCGAGTTCGATTACGTCCACGCGACGCGCTATCGGGGGCGCACCTCCGGCAGCGACCTGCACTGGATCAAGGCGCCGTCGATGTCGCTCAAGGGCCGCGACGTTCTGCTCGTCGACGACATCCTCGACGAGGGCAAGACGCTCGCGGCGGTCTGCGACTGGTGCATCGCGCAGGGCGCGGGCACGGTGCGGATCGCGGTACTCGCGGTCAAGAACCACGACCGCTGCGTGCCGGGGCTGAAGGCCGACTACGTCGGCGTCGAGGTCCCCGACCGCTACGTGTTCGGATTCGGAATGGACTACTACGAGCAGGGCCGCAACCTGCCCGCGATCTACGCGGTGCACGGCGCATGAGCGCAGCGCCGGCGATCGAGCTCGCGCTGATCGGCGGCACCGGGCTCTACGCGTTCGACGGCCTCGAGGTCGACGAGCGCGTGCGGCCGTCGACGCCGTACGGCGACGTCTCGGGCGAGATCGCGCTCGGGCGCTACGCGGGACGCCGCGTGGCGTTCCTCGCCCGCCACGGCGCGGGGCACACGCTCGCGCCGCACCGGATCAACTACCGCGCGAACGTGCACGCGCTGCACGCGCTCGGCGTGCGCCGGGCGGTAGCGGTCAATGCGGTCGGCGGCATCACGCCCGCGATGGCGCCGCGCGCGATCTGCGTGCCGCACCAGCTCATCGACTACACGCACGGGCGCGAGTCGAGCTTCTGCGACGCCGACGGCGCCGAGGTCCGGCATATCGACTTCAGCGATCCGTATTCGGCCTCGCTTTCGAACGCGCTCGTCGCGGCCGCGCTGCGCGGCGGCATCGAGGTCGTGCCGCGCGGTGTCTATGGCGCGACCCAGGGGCCGCGGCTCGAGACGGTCGCCGAGATCGCGCGGATGGCGCGCGACGGTTGCGACCTCGTCGGCATGACCGGCATGCCCGAGGCCGCGCTCGCGCGCGAGATCGACCTCGAGTACGCGGCGATCGCGGTCGTGGCCAACTACGGCGCCGGCCGCGGCGACAGCGAGCACGCCGTGGCGCTCGACAGGATCGAGGCCAT
>DATLNY010000335.1:0-8760 GCA_035536495.1 Candidatus Saccharimonadia bacterium
GCTTCCGCGTTGTAGCGGTAGTACGCCGAGACGCCCGCGCGGCGATCGCGCACGAGCCCGATGTCCCTCAGCTTAGCGAGGTGCGTCGAGACGCGCGGCTGCGCGAGGCGCGTGACGCTCGAGAGCTCCGCGACCGTGAGCTCTTCGCGCTCGAGCAGCGCCGTCAGCCGCACCCGGGTGCCGTCGGACAGCGCGCGCAGCACGCCGGTGGTATCGGCAAGGTCCATCTATATATCGCGATCAAAAGATATTTGAAGTTTAGGCCGATGGGCGGCTGCGTCAAGCCCGGCCCCGCGGGCGACGCCCCGAGCCGAGCCCCTGCACGCGTGCGACCGGCTATCCTTCGGCGCTTCGCTCCACGAATCCGTCGACCGGGGTCGCGCCATGGATTTTGGATTCACCGAAGAGCAGTTGATGATCCAGGACGTCGCGCGGCGCATCGCGCGCGAGCGGATCGAGCCCGTCGCGGCCGAGCACGATCGCACCGGCGAGTTCCCGCTCGAGACGATCCGCGTGCTCGGCGAGAACGGCCTGATGGGGATCGAAGTGCCGCACGAATACGGCGGCGCGGGTCTCGATTCGATCGCATACGTGCTCGCGATGATCGAGATCGCGGCGGCCGATTGCGCGCACTCGACCATCATGAGCGTCAACAACACGCTCTACGGCAACGGCCTGCTCAAGTACGGCACCGAGGACCAGAAGCACCGCTTCGTCACGCCGATCGCGACGGGCGCTGCGATCGGCGCCTACGCGCTGACCGAGCCGCAGTCGGGATCGGACGCGTCGAGCATGCGCACGCGCGCGACGAGATCGGCCGACGGCTCGCACTACGTCGTCAACGGCAAGAAGAGCTGGATCACTTCGGGACCCGTCGCGCGCTACATCCTGCTGTTCGCGGTGACCGATCCCGCGAAGGCCGCGAAGGGCATCACCTGCTTCATCGTCGACACCGAGCGCGAGGGCTTCCACCGCGGCAAGACCGAGCCGAAGCTCGGCATCCGCGCGTCGGCGACCTGCGAGATCGAGCTGACCGACTATCGCGTGCCGGTCGAGGACCGCATCGGCGAGGAGAACGAGGGCTTCAGGATCGCGATGGGCGTGCTCGACGCCGGCCGCATCGGCATCGCGTCGCAGGCGGTCGGGCTCGCGCGCGCCGCGTACGAGGCGACGCTTTCGTTCATCAAGGAACGCAAGGCGTTCGGCCAGCCGATCGGCTCGTTCCAGATGACGCAGGCGAAGATCGCCGACATGAAATGCAAGCTCGATGCAGCGACGCTGTTGACGCTGCGCGCGGCGTGGGCGAAGCAGCAGGCGCAGAAGTCGGGTGGCCGGTTCTCGACCGAGGCCTCGGTCGCAAAGCTCTTTGCGTCCGAGGCGGCGATGTGGATCACGCACCAGGCCGTACAGATCCACGGCGGCATGGGCTACTCGAAGGAAATGCCGCTCGAGCGCTATTTCCGCGACGCGAAGATCACCGAGATCTACGAAGGCACGAGCGAGATCCAGCGCCTCATCATCGCCCGCAACGAGAGCGGTTTGCGTTAGCAAACCGCTCGACGTCATCCCGGCGAAAGCCGGGACCCAGCGCCTTCAAGCCGAGCGCAACCGCTTGACGATCGCCGACAACGCCCGATCGAACAGCGGATTGTCCTCGAGCACGCGCATGCGGCCGTGCTGCAGGTCGGTAGCGACCTCCACCAGCGTCATCTCGGCGACCTTGAGCCCGTTCTGGTTGACGAACAGGTACCGGTGCGTGATCGCGCTGACCCACGAGAGCTTCGCGCGCAACGGACCGGCCTGGTCCTGCGCGAGCTCGAGCCATTGCCCGACGCGCAGGCCGCGCGCACTCGCGATGAACGGCGCGAGCTCGGGTGCCTGGGCGCCGGCCGCGAATGGATCGAGCAGTTCCGCGTGGGTCGGGTCGTCCGCCGGATCCTCGTTCGCCGCGCCGTCGAGGCTCGTCGGCACGATGCCGCCGACGCTCGCCGAGCCGCCCATGCGCGCGGACTCCATCACGCCGGCGTAGGTCTCGCGCAGCTTCGCGAGGACGCGGTGTGTATCGGCCTCGTGGAAGCCGACCGCGCCGAGCCCCTGCTTCAACGTCGCGTCGATCGACGGCAGCATCGCGGCCCAGTGTTTCGATTCGCTCAGCACGGTCTCGCGATCGACGCTCCAGACGAGGTCGTCGACGAGCTTGGTCGCTGCGCGCCATTCGGGCGATTCCGGCCCGCGGCGCGCGTGCACGATCTCGAGGTACTTGGTCCAGGGGCCCGACAGGACCTCCCGCACGATCTCGGGCAGCCCCTTGTGGTTGAGCGCGCGGCCCGCGACGCGTGCTGCCTCGTGGCGTGCCGCCTCGAGCTTCTCGCGCCCGCGCGCGGCCTCGGCGGCGCGCTGCTCGGCGAGCTCCGCGCGGCGCTTGTGCGTCGTGACGAAGCCGCTGAAATCCTCGTTGAGCCGATCGAACACGGCGACGTCGTCGCTGAACTCCCCGAGCAGTGTTTCGACGACCTCGTGCATCTTGTTGAAGAGGCGCTGGTCCTTGTCGGCGTTCTCGCTCCAGCCGACGCCGGCGTCCGCGAGCGCGTCGAGCAGCCGCCGCGCCGGATGCGCCTTGTGGCTGAACAGCTGCCGATCGAGCAGCGCCGCGCGCAGGAACGGCAACTGCAGGCGCGTCAGCATCGACTGGATCGGGTTCGGCAGCTGCCGGTCCTCGATCAGGAATTCGAACAGCATGCCGACGAGGTCGATCGCATCCTCGTCGTTGCTGCGCATCCGCTGGCTGCGCTGCGCGCCGGCGATGCGGCTGGCCTGCGCGACGACGGCCTGCTTCAGCTCGCGCGCGGTTGCGACCGGTGCGACGCCGATCTTGTTCGACTCGCTCTGCAGCAGCGTCAGCGCATGGAGCAGCTCGTCGCCGCTGAGCTCGGGCTCGCTGAACATGCCGGAAGGCGAATAGAGCCCGTGGCTCGCGGCGCGGCGCGCGGCGAGAAGCCCCTGCAGCTGCGCATAGACTTCCTGCGCGATCTCGGTCGCGACGGCCTTCGTCGACGTCTCCGCGAGCGGGATGCCCGGCATCGCGCTGCCCGGCACCTGTTCCTCCTTGCGCGGTGACGGCCGGTGGCGAAGGGTCGGCAGCACGCCCGCTTCGACGAGCAGCCGGTTCGCATCGTCGCAGGTCGATTCCTGCGCCGTGACGAGCTGGCGTTCGAGCAGCTTCAGCAGGATCACGCGGATCTGCACGGACACGTCGAGCTCGCGCACCGCGGACACGAACGCCTGGCAGATCACGCGCGGTGAAACGGGCGTCAGCTCGTCGGCCTCCTCGCGGCCGAACAGCGACGCGAGGCGGCGGTTGAGGTCGTGAAGCTGCTGCCCGACGTGCTGCTCGGCGCGCTGCGCCATGCTCGTCAGCGCGAGCGATTCCTCGAGCTCGGATTCGTCGAGCAGCGCGAGCGTCGGCTCGCCCTCGGACAGCTCGGCCGGCGCGCCGGTCGCCGCGAGCTTGCGGCCGGCCGCGTAATCGGTGAACGCGACGTCGATCTGCGAGCGGAACCGGTCCTCCATTTCCTTGCGCTTGCGGCGGATCTCGCGCATGCCGTCGAAGAACTGCTGCTGTGCGCCCGACGCGCCCGCGCGGTCGGCGTAGTCGAACAGCGCGTCGTCGACCTGCTGGAACACGCTGCTCGCAACCGTTTCCATGCGGTGCTGCGTCAGGGCCTGCACCTTGCGCAGGATCTCGGCGCCGCGGGGCGAAAGCACGACGGGACGCCGCACCCCGAAATCGAGGATCTTCTTCTGGAGGTCGTCGGTCGACATGGCCAGCCCTGTTTCCGGCGCCGCGAATGCCCGCGGCAGGCCGTACGCGCGATTGTATGGCTGCGCCCGCCTGCGCGTTTGTGACGCAAGTCGCTGGCAGCCCACCTTTCCACTGCGCCGACGAGGCCGAACCTCCCGGCGCAGCGCCCGACCGAACGCGCCGAGGGCGCGGGCGAATTTCGAGTCTCGGCAGCAGCTTACGGAGCGCGCCCGTGGCGCGCTCGCCGAGCGAGCCGGTATCCTTCGCGGTCTGCTACCCGGGAGCACGTCATGAACGCCAAGCCCTCCGTTCCGCCGGAGCGGGCCACGGTCGAAGCCATCCTCGAGCACCTCAAGGGCAGGCAGTCCGCTCCCCGCCAGGCGAACGCGCAGGCACTCGGCCGCGCATTCTTCAAGCGCGTTCCGTTCGAGGACCTCACCGCGCGCGGCAGCGGAGCCTGGTGCGCGGTGCTTTCGGGCCTGCTCGAATTCATGCAGGTGCGCCGCGTCGAACAGCCGATCGTGCGGGTGTTCAACCCGACGCAGGAAGAACACGGCTGGGACACGACGCACACGGTGATCGAGATCGTCACCGACGACAGCCCGTTCCTCGTCGACTCGGTGACGATGGCGATCGCGAGCTGCGACACGCTCGCGCATTCGGTCGTGCACCCGGTCGTGTCGGTCGAGCGCGACGCGGGCGGCCACGTGCTCGCGATACGTGATGCCGACGGCAGCCCGGAGCAGCAGGGCCCCGGCCGCGGCGTGACGGAATCGATCATGCACTTCGAGGTCGACCGCCGCGCGGAGCCCGAGGAGCTCGTCAAGCTCACGCATGCGGTCGAGGCGTCGCTGCGCGACGTGCGCGGCGCCGTGCGCGACTGGAAGGCGATGCGCGCGAAGATGCTCGAGATCGCGCAGGAGCTCGCGACGCGGCCGACGCCGGTCGATGCGGAGACGCGGGTCGAGGCCGAGGAATTCCTGCGCTGGGTCGCGGACGACCATTTCACTTTCCTCGGCTACCGCGAGTACGAGGTCGGAACCGAGAACGGCGAGGGCGTGCTGCGCGCGCACGACGAGACCGGGCTCGGCATCCTGCGCGGCATCGAGCACGCGGTGACGCGGCCGCTCAAGACGCTGGCCGCCCACGAGCAGCAGCAGCGCGGCCAGATCGAGCCGCTGATCCTGACCAAGACCAATGCGCGCTCGACCGTTCACCGGCCCGGTTACATGGATTACATCGGCGTGCTCAAGTTCGGCGAGAACGGCCGGCCGATCGGCGAGCAGCGCTTCCTCGGGCTCTACACCTCGAGCGCGTACAACCGGCGTCCGTGGGAGATCCCGCTCGTGCGCCACCGCTACGAGGCGGTCATGCGGCTTTCGGGGCTCACGCGCGAGGGCCACAGCGGCAAGGCATTGCGCCACATCCTCGAGACGCTGCCGCGCGAGGAGCTGTTCCAGGCGACCGCCGAGGAGCTCGCCGAGACCGCGCTCGGGATCCTCGCGCTGTCCGAGCGCCAGCGCACGCGATTGTTCGTGCGGCGCGACCGCTACGGCCGCTTCTTCTCGATCCTCGTGTTCCTGCCGCGCGACCGCTTCGACGCCGACGTGCGTGCGCGGATCGAGGAGCTGCTGAAACAGGCGTTCAAGGGCGAGCGTCTCGACTCGACCATCCAGGTCTCCGAGTCGGCGCTCGCGCGCCTGCACGCGATCGTGCGTCCGAGGTCGGGCGAGCGGCCCGACTACGACATCGCCGAGCTCGAGCAGCGCCTCTCGCAGCTCGTGCGCAACTGGCACGACGAGCTGCGCGACGTCCTCACGCAGCGCCACGGCGAGGAAAAGGGGCTGAAGCTCGCGAATCGCTACGGCAAGGCGCTGCCGGCCGGCTACATCGAGGAAGCCACGCCGTTCATCGCGGCGAACGACGTCGAGGCCGCCGCCGCGCTGCGCGGGCCCGAGGACATCCGCCTGTCGCTCTACCGGCCGCGGCGCAAGCAGGCCGAAGGCATCCTGCGCTTCAAGCTGTTCCGCTTCGGCTCGCACATCGCGCTGTCGGACGCGCTGCCGATGATGGAGAACATGGGGCTCAAGATCCTTTCCGAGCACCCGTACGAGATGCGCCTCGGTGGCAGCGACATCTACATCCAGGACTTCGAGGTGATGCCGGCGGTCAAGGCCGACCTCGACGTCGATGCGGTCAAGGACGCGTTCCAGTCGGCGTTCGAGCGGATCTGGCGCGGCGAAGCCGAGAACGACGGCTTCAACAGGCTGATCCTGCGCGCCTCGCTCGACTGGCGGCAGGTCTCGATGCTGCGCGCGTACTGCAAGTACCTGCTGCAGACCGGCATGCCGTTCTCGCAGGCGTACATGGAGGAGACGCTCTGCAAGTACCCGCTGCACACGCGCCTGCTGGTCGAGGCGTTCGAGGCGAAGTTCGACCCCGCGCGCGACGAGGTCACGAAGACGCAGGCCGAGGCCGGCCGGCGCAAGACGCAGCGCGACATCGAGTCGGCGCTGACCGACGAGCTCGCGCAGGCCTACCCGCTGCTCGCCGGCGAGCTCGCCGATGCGCGCGAGCAGTCGCGCGAGAAGCAGACCGACGCGATGATCCAGGCGTTCAAGTCGGTGATCGACCGCGTCGGCTCGCTCGACGAGGACCGCATCCTGCGCAGCTTCCTCGCGATGATCGGCGCGACGCTGCGGACCGGCTACTTCCAGACCCGCGACGGCAAGCCGAAGGACTACATCTCGTTCAAGCTCGACCCGGCGAAGGTGCCGGACCTGCCGAAGCCGCGCCCGTACCGCGAGATCTGGGTGTTCGCGCCGCGCGTCGAGGGCGTGCACCTGCGCTTCGGCCCCGTCGCGCGCGGCGGCCTGCGCTGGTCGGACCGGCGCGAGGATTTCCGAACCGAGGTGCTCGGCCTCGTCAAGGCGCAGATGGTCAAGAACACCGTCATCGTGCCGGTCGGGGCGAAGGGCGGGTTCATCGTCAAGAAGCCGCCGCTCGGCGGCGACCGCGATGCGCAGCTCGCCGAGGGCATCGCGTGCTACCGCATCTTCATCAACGCGCTGCTCGACATCACCGACAACCTCGTCGACGGCAGGGTCGTCAATCCGCGCGACGTCGTGCGCCACGACGGGGACGATCCGTACCTCGTCGTCGCGGCGGACAAGGGCACCGCGACGTTCTCGGACATCGCGAACTCGATCTCGCTCGAGCACGGTTACTGGATGGGCGACGCATTTGCGTCGGGCGGCTCGGTCGGCTACGACCACAAGGGCATGGGCATCACCGCGAAGGGCGGATGGGAATCGGTCAAGCGCCATTTCCGTGCGCTCGGCCGCGACTGCCAGAGCGAGGACTTCACTGTCGCCGGCGTCGGCGACATGTCGGGCGACGTGTTCGGCAACGGCATGCTGCTGTCGAAGCACATCCGCCTCGTCGCTGCGTTCGACCACCGCCACATCTTCCTCGACCCGAATCCGGACGCAGCGGTCTCGTTCCGCGAGCGCGCGCGGATGTTCGAGCTGCCGCGCTCGTCGTGGGAGGACTACGACAGCTCGCTGATATCGGCCGGCGGCGGCGTGTTCTCGCGTTCGCTCAAGACGATTCCGCTGACGGCCGAGGTGAAGGACTCGCTCGGGATCGACCCGGCGATTGCACAGATGACGCCGGCCGAGTTGATGAACGCGATCCTCAAGGCCCCGGTCGACCTGTTCTGGAACGGCGGCATCGGCACCTACGTCAAGGCGTCCTCGGAATCGCACGGTGACGTCGGCGACCGCGCGAACAACTCGCTGCGCGTGAACGGGCGCGAGCTGCGCTGCAAGGTCGTCGGCGAGGGCGGCAACCTCGGCATGACGCAGCGCGGCCGCATCGAGGCCGCGCTGAACGGCGTGCTGCTCAACACCGACTTCATCGACAACTCCGCCGGCGTCGACACCTCGGACCACGAGGTCAACATCAAGATCCTGCTCAACGAGCCGGTGCTGCGCGGCGAGCTCGCGATGGACGCGCGCAACACGCTGCTCGGCTCGATGACCGACGAGGTCGAATACCTCGTGCTGCGCGACAACTACCTGCAGAACCAGGCGATCAGCGTGATGGAGCGCATGAGCGTCCATCGGCTCGGCGCGAAGCAGCACTTCATCCGGACGCTCGAGACGCAAGGCCTGCTCGACCGCCAGCTCGAGTTCCTGCCGAGCGACGCCGAGTTCGCGGACCGCAAGTCGCGCGGGCTCGGGCTGACGCGGCCCGAGCTCTCGATCCTGCTGTCGTACTCGAAGATCGTATTGTTCCAGCAGCTGCTCGACTCCGACGTGCCGGAGGATCCGTTCCTGTCGAGGGAGCTCGTGCGCTACTTCCCGAAGGCGCTGCAGGAGCGGCACCGCGACGCGATGGAGCGGCACCGGCTGCGCCGCGAGATCATCGCGACTTCGATCACGAACTCGACCGTCAACCGCATGGGCGCGACGTTCGTCATGCGCATGCAGGAGGACACCGGCGAGACGCCGGGGCAGATCGCGAAGGCGTACACGATCGCGCGCGAGGTGTTCGACGCGCGCGAGCTGTGGTCGCAGATCGAGGCGCTCGACGGCAAGGTCCACGGCAACGCGCAGATCGACGCGCTGCTCAAGATCTGGAACCTCATGCGGCACCTCACGCGCTGGCTGCTGAACCTGCCGGGACATCGGCTCGACATCGCCGCGGCGGTCGATCGCTACGCCGCCGGCATGCAGGAGCTGCGTGCCTGCCTGCCGGGCTGCCTGGCCGAGGGCGACCGGCAGTCGACGCGCGGCGAGGTGCAGCAGTGGATCGCGGCGAAGTTCCCCGAAAAGCTCGCCGAGCAGCTCTCGTCGCTGCACGCGCTGATGAGCGCGCTCGACATCATCGAGGTCGCGCGCGTGCGGAACCTGCCGGTACGACGAGTCGCGGAGGTGTACTACGCGCTCGGGGAA
>DATLNY010000336.1:0-7610 GCA_035536495.1 Candidatus Saccharimonadia bacterium
CACAGCGATCATCGGCCCGTCGGGCTGCGGCAAGTCGACGCTGCTGCGCGTGTTCAATCGCATCTACGCGGTCTATCCGAAGCTCGAAGCGCGAGGCGAGGTGCTGCTCGACGGCGAGAACGTGCTCGATCCGAAGTACTCGCTCAACCGGCTGCGCAGCAAGGTCGGCATGGTGTTCCAGAAGCCCGTGCCTTTTCCGATGTCGATCTTCGACAACGTCGCGTACGGCATCGGCCACCACGAGAAGCTGCCGAAGCCCGCGCTCGCCGAGCGCGTCGAGGAGGCGCTACGGCAGGCCGCGGTCTGGGACGAGGTGAAGGACAAGCTCAGGCAGAACGCGCTCGGGCTTTCCGGCGGCCAGCAGCAGCGGCTGTGCATCGCGCGCGCGATCGCGCTGAAGCCCGAGGTGCTGCTGCTCGACGAGCCGACCTCGGCGCTCGACCCGATCGCGACCGGCAAGATCGAGCAGCTCGTCGCCGAGCTCAAGGCGCGCTATACGATCGTCATCGTCACGCACAACATGCAGCAGGCCGCGCGCGTCTCGGACTACACCGCGTTCATGTACCTCGGCGAGCTCGTCGAGCACGGGCCGACGGACCTGATCTTCACCAAACCGGTCAAGCAGCAGACCGAGGACTACATCACCGGCCGATTCGGCTGAGGGATACATGCACACGCAGCACGACCACATCGTCAAGCAGTACGACGCGGAGCTCGACCGGCTCACCGGGGAGATCGCCCGCATGGGCGCGATCGCGGTCGAGCAGCTGCACGTCGCGATCGACGCGCTCGAGGCGCGCGACGACAACACCGCGCGACGTGTCATCGCGCACGACTCGGCGATCGACCGGCTCGAGCAGGAAGTCAGCCACGACGTCGTGCGGCTGCTCGCGCTGCGGCAGCCGATGGCGAGCGACCTGCGCGAGATCCTCGCGGCATTGAAGATCGCGTCCGACATCGAGCGGATCGGCGACTACGCCGCGAATGTCGCGAAGCGCTCGCTCGTGCTGAACACGCTGCCAGCGGTCGCCGCCGGACGCGGCCTGCGCGCGCTGTCGCAGCTCGCCGGCGACATGCTCGGCGAGGTCCTTGCGGCGTACCGCGACCGCGACGACGAGGCGGCGCTGCGCGTGCGCGCGCGCGATGCCGATCTCGACGCGATGTACACGGCGCTGTTCCGCGAGCTGCTGACCTACATGGCCGAGGATCCGCGCCACATCTCCTCGTCGATCCACCTCTTGTTCATCGCGAAGAACATCGAGCGCATCGGCGACCACGTAACGAACATCGCGGAGAACGCGTGGTTCGTCGTGCACGGCGAGCTGCCGCCCGAGCCACGCGAGAAACGCGACCAGACCGCATCGCCCCACGTTTCGCCCGCGCGCTGATGCGGCTGGCCGGATCGCCGATCGCGGTGCTTGGCGATTCCGCGGTGTTGCGGGAAACTTCGATTTTCACGCTGCGGGTGAACGGCATGGCAGGCAAGGCGAAGAGAAAGTCGGAAGCCGCGCGCGAGCCGCACACCACGCGCACCGACTCCGCGGGGCAGGTCGTAACCGAGGCCGGCACGCCGACGCGCAACCGGGTCGCGCGGAATGGCTGAGATCGGGCGCGGCAATGCGGCGCCGATCCGCGTGCTGTTCGTCTGCACCGGCAACAGCGCGCGCAGCGTGCTGTCCGAGGCCACGCTCAACGCGCTCGGCAAGGGTCGGTTCGTCGCGTACAGCGCGGGCAGCCAGCCGTCCGGCCGCGTCAATCCGAGGGCGCTGAAGCAGATCGCCGCGCGCGGCTGGCCGACCGGCGGATACCGCAGCAAGTCCTGGGACGAATTCACCGTAGAATCGGGCCCGGCGCTCGACATCGTCGTGACGGTCTGCGACAGCGCGGCGCAGGAAACCTGCCCCGTCTACTTCGGCGACTTCGTCTCGACGCACTGGGGACTTCCCGACCCCACGGCAGCGACGGGCAGCGAAGCCGACATCGACGCGGCGTTCGCGCAGGCGCACCGCATCATCGAGCATCGTGTCGCGCAGCTCGTCGCGCTGCCGATCGATACGCTTTCGAGCAGCGAGCTGCGGGACCGGCTCGACGCGATCGGCCGCTCGTCGCCGTGAGCCTCGCGCGCAGGTTCCTCGCCGAGGCACTCGGTACAGCGCTGCTGCTCGCGATCGTCGTCGGCTCGGGGATCATGGGCGAGCGGCTCGCAGGCGGCAACGCGGCGATCGCCCTGCTCGCGAATGCGATCGCAACCGGCGCGGGGCTGTACGTCCTCATCACGCTGTTCGCACCGATCTCCGGCGCGCATTTCAACCCGATCGTCACGCTCGCGTTCGCGTCGCGACGCGAAATGCCATGGAGCGAGGCTGGCGCCTATGTCGCGGCGCAGGTCGCGGGCGCGATCGCCGGCGTCGTGCTCGCGCACGCGATGTTCGACCTGCCGCTGCTCGACGTCGGCACGAAGGTCCGCAGCGGCGGCGCGCAGTGGTTGAGCGAGATCGTCGCGAGCGCGGGACTGCTGCTGACGATCCTCCTCGGCGTGCGCCATCGGCCCGTCGCGGTACCGGCGCTCGTCGGCGCCTACATCACCGCCGCCTACTGGTTCACGGCGTCGACCTCGTTCGCGAACCCCGCCGTCACGCTCGCGCGTGGGCTCACGACGACGTTCGCGGGCATCCGGCTCGCCGACGTCGGCGGTTTCGTCGTCGCGCAGCTCGTCGGGCTCGGCGTCGCGCTGCTGCTGATGCGCATGCTCGTCGGCCGTGCGCCCGGAGCGGAAGCCCAGCCGGGCGACTAGATCTCGACCTGCGTCCCGATCTCGACGAGTCGATTGCCGGGAATCCGGAAGAACGACGTCGCGCTGACGGTGTTGCGCGCCATCAGCGCAAAGAGCTTGTCGCGCCACAGCGCCATGCCCTGGCCCTTGCGCTTGAGCTTGCGGGCCCCCGGAACGACCGTTTCGCTGCTCGCGAAATAGGTCGTGTCGTCGAGGTCGAATGAAATGCCGGCCGTCGCCGCGGCGACCATCGCGCGTGGCACGTCGGGCGTCTCCATGAAGCCGAACCGGAAGATGACGCGGTGGAACCCGTCACCGAGCGCCGCGACGCGCACGCGCTCGGCCGCGTCGACGTGCGGCTCCGGCGCGGTCTCGACGGTCAGGAACACGTTGCGTGCGTGGAGCACCTTGTTGTGCTTGAGGTTGTGCAGCAGCGCCAGCGGCACGCGGTCCCTGCTCGAGGTCATGAAGACCGCGGTGCCCGGCACGCGAACCGGCGGCGACGACATGAGGCTGGCGACGAAGGTCTCGGACGTGATCGATCCGGCCCGCATGCGCTCGCTCAGCAGGTGCCTGCCCCGCCGCCACGTCCGCATCAGCGTGAACACCGCGACGCCGATCGCGATCGGGAACCAGCCGCCGTCGGCGAACTTGTGGAGGTTCGCCGCGAGGAACGCGAGGTCGACCGCGAGCATCAGGACGGCGATGACGAAGATCGTGCGGCCCGGCAGGTGCCAGCGCTCGGCTGCAACGACGAGCAGCAGGATCGTCGAGATCACCATCATTGCGGTCATCGACATCCCGTAGGCCGACGCGAGCGCGGTCGACGAGCCGAAGCCGATGACGGACGCGATGACGACGACGAGCAGGAGCCGGTTGACCCACGGCACGTAGATCTGGCCGATCGTGCCTTCCGACGTGTGGACGACCTCGAGCCGTGGCAGGTAGCCGAGCTGCATCGCCTGGCGCGCGAGCGAGAACGTGCCCGAAATCACGGCCTGCGACGCGAGCACCGCGGCCGCCGTCGCGAGCACGATCATCGGCGCGACACCCCAGGCCGGCACGAGACGATAGAACGGGTTCGCGATCGCGCTCGAGCTCTCGAGGATCAGCGCGCCCTGGCCGAGGTAGTTCAGCGCGAGCGCCGGCAGCACGAAGAACAGCCACGCCCGCTGGATCGGCATGCGTCCGAAATGACCGATGTCGGCATAGAGCGCCTCGGCACCGGTGATCGCGAGCACGACCGCGCCCAGCGACAGGAACGCGGCTTCCTTCTCGGCCACGAAGAACTTGACGGCGTACACCGGGTTGAACGCGGCGAGGATCTGGGGGTACGAAGCGATCTTCGCGATCCCGAGCACCGCGAGCGCGACGAACCACGTCACCATGATCGGGCCGAACACCGTGCCGACGCGCTGCGTGCCGCCGCGCTGCACCGCGAACAGCGCGAGCAGCACGCCGATCGTCACGGGCAGCACGAACCGGTGCAGGTCCGGCGCGAGCACTTCGAGCCCTTCGACCGCGGACAGCACGGAGATCGCCGGCGTGATGACGCCGTCGCCGAAGAACAGCGCGGCCCCGAAGATGCCGAGGATCCCGACGAGGTACGCGGTCGCCGAATCGAGCGGCAGCGCGCGCTGCGCGAGCGACATCATCGCGATGATGCCGCCCTCGCCGCGATTGTCGGCGCGCAGTATCACCGCGACGTACTTGATCGTGACGACGAGCAGCAGCGACCAGAGCACGAGCGAGAGGATCCCGAGCACGTTGCCCGCCGTCGGCGCGAGCCCGTGCGCCGGACCGAACGCCTCCTTCATCGTGTAGAGCGGGCTCGTGCCGATATCGCCGTAGACGACGCCGATCGCGAGGATCGCGAGCTGCAGCGGACGCTTGCCGGCCGCGGTGTTGCTGTCCAATGGTCACGCCATGGCCGGGAAGGGGCCGCAGCATACTCCGTCCGCGCGTCGCCGCGGCCGCCGCCGCAGGACAGGTCAGGACTGCGCGTAGGCCTTGAGCGCAGCAGCGCTGCGCAGCGTCGTCAACAGGTCGGCCTGGCTCATCGGATAGCCGAGCCAGTAGCCCTGCGCGAGGTCGCACTTGAGGTTGCGCAGGATCTCGAGCTGCGACGCGCTCTCGACGCCCTCGGCGATCGCGGCGATCCCGAGCGAGCCCGCCATCGCGATGATCGCCGACGTCAGCGCGAGGTCGTCGCGGTCGGTCAGCAGGTCCTGCGTGAAGCTGCGGTCGATCTTGACGCCGTCGACCGCGACGCGGCGCAGGTGCGAAAGCCCGGAGAAGCCGGTGCCGAAGTCGTCGAGCCAGAGCTTGACGCCGAGCTTGCGCAGGTCCGCGAGCGTTCCGAGCGCCTGCGGCGTGTCGTCGAGCAGCGCGCTTTCGGTCAGCTCGACGTGCAGCGAGGTCGACGCAAGCTTCGACGTGCGCAGCACGTCGTCGATCTGCGCGACGAGCTTCGGGTTGCGCAGCTGCTTGACCGAGACGTTGACCGATACGAACGGCTGCTGGCCGTCGATCGCCGGCCAGTGCACCGCGTCGCGGCATGCGAGCCGCATCGCGAACATCCCGAGCTCGTCGATCAGGCCGAAATCCTCCGCGATCGCGACGAACAGCGACGACGGCACCATCCCGCGGGTCGGGTGGCGCCACCGCAGCAGCGCCTCGGCGCCGACGACGCGCTCGGTATCGATCGAGACGATCGGCTGGTAGTGCAGCTCGAGCTGGCCTTCCGACATCGCCGCGCGCAGGTCGTGCTCGAGCACGAGCCGGTCCTCGGCGACCTTCGTCATGTAGTCGGTGAAGAAGCGGTAGCAGTTCTTGCCGTAGACCTTGGCCTGGTACATCGCGATGTCGCCGTGCTTGAGCAGCTGCGGCGCATCCTGCGCGTCGTCGGGAAAGAGCGTGATGCCGATGCTCGCGTTGAGGTGGACGCGCCTTCCCGCGGCACTGAGCGGCTCGCGTCCCGCATCGAGGATCTTCTCGGCGAGCGCGCGGGCGCGCTCGCGCACGTCGTTGCCGGTGACGAGCGCGACGAACTCGTCGCCGCCGAAGCGTGCGATCAGCTCGCAGCTCTCGGTACGCGTGACACCCGGATCGCGCATCGAGTCGAGCGCGTCCTCGAGGCGGCGCGATAGCTGCGCGAGCGCCTCGTCGCCGGCGTCGTGGCCGAGCGTGTCGTTGATGCGCTTGAAGTCGTCGAGGTCGACGAACAGCAGCGCGAGACCGGTGCCGCGGTTCTGGCCCATCACGATCGCGCGCGAGAGCGTCTCGCGCAGCATCAGGCGGTTCGGCATGCCGGTGAGCGTGTCGAGGTACGCGAGGCGGCGCACGTCGCGGTCGTGGTTGCGGATGCTGCGGCTCATCGTGCCGAACGCGCGGATCAGCTCGCCGAGCTCGTCGCGACGGACCGATTCGTGGGTCGCGTCGAAGTGGCCGCTTTCGAGCGAGCGGGCCCACTGTGCGAGGGTCCGGATCGGGCGCACGAGCCCGACCATGACCATCCAGCAGATCCCGCCGGACAGCAACAGCAGGCCGAGCACCGGCAGTGCCTGCGCGCGGAAGCCGCGCGCGACCTCGTCGGATGCACGCGCCTCGAGCTTCGCGGTCGCCGCGGCGATCTCGCCCTGGTTCGCGGCGCGCGACACGCCGATGCGCACGCCGCCGAGCTTCTCGCTGCCGAGGTACATCGGTTGCGTGACGTCGACGAGCTCCTCGTCGCCCTGCGTCACGAGCTCGGTCGCGGCGCGCGCCTCCGGCGCAAAGCGATCGCTCATCGGCAGGCCGAACGCGGCGATGTCGGTGGACCCGTCGTGCAGGATTTTGCCCTGCGCGTCGAACACGACGACGTAGCGGATGTCGGGCTGGCTCAATGCCGAGCGCGCGATGACGCCGATCGCCTGAAGGTCGACGAAATAGACGGGATTCGTCAGCGCGTCGGCGAGCAGGGCTGCGACCGCGGCGCCGCGGCGCTCGAGGCTCTCCTGCCCCTGGGCCTGCATCGATTGCGCCGAGGCCGCGGCGAGCTCGCGGTAGGCCTCGCGCTGCGCGCGATAGCCCGCGTAGACGAACGCGAGGAACAACACGAGCCCGATCGCGAGCGCGACGAAATACTTGCCGACGAGGCCGAGGCGGACCCTCTTCATCGCGCGCGGCTCATTCGACTTCCGAGCGGATGCGCGCGACGCCGTCGCGCAGGCCCGCGAGCGCGTCGCGCATCGCGTCGTTGAGCTCGATGAACGCGGTGCTCTGGTAATAGCTGCGCATCGCGTCGGCGGCACGCGGATCGCTCGCCGCCGCGAGCAGCACCGCGCGCAGGCGCGCCTCGACCCCGGGTTCGATGTCGCCGCGCACGAGCTCGAGCGCGCGCGGCACGAACTGCGTGCGGTGGAACACGACGAGGTCGCCGCGGTAGCTCTCGGGCATGCGCTCGAGGTTGCGCCAGTCCTGGTCGCTGAACGCGCCGGCGTCGACGAGCCCCTTGTGGACCCACGCCGAGATGTTGAGCTCCGAGCGCGCGAACACGAATCCGACCATGTCCTTCGCGGGACGATCCGACGGGGACGCAAGGATCGCGAGCGGCAGCCCCGCGTGCAGCAGCTCGCTCGCGGGCAGGAAATACGAGCTCGTCGAAGCGCCGTTCTGGAATGCGATCGAGCGGCCCCGCAGGTCCGCGAGCGTCGCGATGCCGCTGTCGCGGCGCGAGAACAGCACGGACTGGTACGCGTTGGTGCCGGCGCGCTCGGCGGCGAGCAGCAGGCGCGCGCCGGCGCGATCCTGCAGCGTCATCGCCGAACCGGCCGTTTCGGTCACCCAGTCGACCTTG
>DATLNY010000337.1:0-3661 GCA_035536495.1 Candidatus Saccharimonadia bacterium
GTCCAGCCGCCCACGCCGAGCTGGGGATCGATGGTCGCCGACGGCCGCGATCTCTTTCAGCTGCGCAGCGCGCCATGGACATCGCTCTTTCCCGGACTCGCAATCGGCGCCGTGGTGCTCGCGTTCAACCTCCTCGGCGACGCGCTTCGCGACACGCACGATCCTCGCCGGCGCGGGCTGGCCGAGAGCACGAGGCTGGAGCGGCCCGCGTGAGCATCGACCTTGCGACCGTTCGCGCGCGCGAGTTCCCGTGGGCGGACGCGGGGACGGCCTATCTCAATCACGCGTCGACTGGACCGCTGCCCCTTCGCACGGTCGACGCCGTCAACGCGTTCACGACTCGGCGCGGTCGGCCGTGGACCATTCCCGACTCCGAGCTGTTCCAGACGTTGGCGACCGCGCGCGCCCGATGCGCGCGGCTGATCGGCGCGAGGCCGGCGGAGATCGCGCTCCAGACGAATACGAGCTACGGCATCAACGTCGCCGCGCGCGCGCTCCCGTTCGAATCCGGTGACGTGATCCTCACGTTCGATCGCGAGTTCCCGGCGAACGTCTATCCGTGGATGGCGCTCGAATCCCAGGGCGTCTCGCTGCGGCGCATACCCTGCCGCGACGAGATTCCGGATGAGGAGGCGCTGATGGCCGCGCTCGACTTCGACCGCGTCCGCTGCGTGTCGGTGTCATGGGTGCAGTTCTCGAGCGGCTACCGCGTGGATCTCGAGCGCATCGGCACCGCGTGCCGCGAACGTGGTATCTGGTTCGTCGTCGATGCGATTCAGGGGCTGGGCGCCCTGCCGCTCGATGTGCGCCGCGTTCCGATCGACATCCTCGCCTGCGGCGCGCAGAAGTGGTTACTCGGGCCGTGGGGTGCGGGTTTCGTGTACGTGCGCGAGCAGCTCGCGCGCACGCTGGAGCCGAGCGCCGTGGGCTGGCTCGCGGTGCGCTCGTCCGACGACTTTGCGCGGATGGTCGACTACGACATGACGTGGCACGACGATGCGCGACGCTTCGAGGTCGTGACGATGCCGTTTCAGGACATCGCCGGCTTCATCGCCTCACTCGATCTGTTCGAGGAAGTCGGCCCCGGCCGCATCGCGAGTCGCGTCGAAGCTCTCGCGGACCGGATCATCTCGCGCGCCGAAGCGTCAGCCGACCTGACGCTCGTGACGCCGAGCGCACGCGCGCAGCGTGCCGGCGTCCTCTCGGTGCGTCCGCGCGACGTTGCCGCGGCATCGCGCCGATTGCTCGACGCACGCGTCATCCACTCGGTTCGGGAAGGCGCGATCCGTCTCGCGCCGCACTTCTACAACACCGACGCCGAGATCGATCGCGCGATGGATGCGCTCGTCGGAAGCTGACGCCGTCGGTCCGACGTTGGTGCGCTAGCGAACGATCCGGGCAAGCGCGTAGTCGCGCGCGCCCTTCCGCAGGAGCACGTGTCCCCCGGGTAACAGCTGACGGTCGCCGATCGCGCGCGCGTCGCCGGTGAGACGCTCGTTGTTCACGTAGATGCCGCCCTGCTCGAGCAGCCGGCGGCCCGCGCCCTTCGAGGCCACGAGCTTCGCCGCGACGAACAGGTCGATCACATCGACGTCCGCGCCGTCGGCCTTGAACTCGACGAACGGCATCTCGGCGCGCAGCGCATCGAGCGCGGCCGCGGACAACGAGCCTGCTTCGGCGCCGCCGAACAGCAGCGCGGACACTTCGGCGGCCGCGCGAGCGGCCTCTTCGCCGTGCACGCGCGTCGTCACGTCGAGCGCGAGCGCATGCTGCGCCTCGCGTCGCTCCGGGTTCGCGGGGAGCTGCTGTCCCAGCGCCTCGATCTCTCCGCGCGTCTTCAGCGTGAAGAAACGCAGCCACGTGCCCGTGTCGCGATCGTCGGTGTTGATCCAGAACTGGAAGAAGCGGTAGGGCGACGTGCGCTTCGGGTCGAGCCAGACCGCGCCCGCCTCCGTCTTGCCGAACTTCGTGCCGCCGGACGTCGTGACGAGCGGGAACGTCAGCGCGTTCGCTTGCGCGCCCTCGACTTTGCGGATCAGCTCGATGCCGGCGGTGATGTTGCCCCACTGGTCGCTGCCGCCGACCTGCAGCGTCACCTTCTCGCGACGATACAGCTCGAGGTAGTCGTACGCCTGCATCAGCATGTACGCGAACTCGGTGAACGAAATCCCTTCCTCCATCCGCGCGCGCACCGATTCCTTCGCGATCATGTAGTTCACGGTGAAGTGCTTCCCGACATCGCGCAGGAACTCCACCGCCTTCAACGGATGCAGCCACTCGGCGTTGTCGCGCATCACCGCCGCCGCTGGTCCGGAGAAGTCGAGAAAACGCTCCAGCTGTTCGCGCAGCGCCCGCGAGTTTGCCGCGACGGTTTCCGGATCCGCGAGTGGACGCTCGCTCGACTTGCCGCTCGGATCGCCGATCAGTCCCGTGCCGCCGCCCACCAGCGCGACCGGCCGGTGCCCCGCTCGCTGCAGATGCACGAGCCCCATGACCGGCACGAGATTGCCGACATGGAGGCTCGACGCGGTCGGATCGAAGCCGCAGTAGGCCGACACGCGTCCGGCCGCGAGCGACTCCGACAGTGATTCGGTGTACTGGTAGAGGAGACCGCGCCAGGTCAGCTCGTCGAGCAGGGAAGCCGTCGTCATGACGACAAAGCTACGCCGCTCGAGCCCGGCACGGTATTTCGGCGCGCCCGATGCGTGCCTAGCTTCCGCTCACGGTCGTCCATCAGACCGAACCCCGGAGAATCAGTGGCTCGTCGTTTCTGGCATCGGCATCCCCGTCTGACGCGTGGCATCATGCTCGCGTTCACGTTCCTCACCGCCTTTGGCGTGGGGTTCGGCTACGCTGCCTGGGCGCTCGTGTGCCGCGGCGCCGCGTGTCCCTCCGTCGAGGTGCTCGACGAATACACACCGCGCCAGACGTCCAAGCTCTACGCCGCCGACGGCCGGTTCCTCGCCGAGATCGGCCTGGAGCGCCGAACGCTGATCAAGCTGAGCGAGATCCCCAAGGTCGCGCGCGATGCGTTTCTGATCACCGAAGACAAGCGCTTCTACGATCACGCCGGCATCGACTGGATCCGCTTCGTCGGCGCGAGCCTGAAGAATGTCCGCACGCTCAGCTACGTCGAAGGCTTCTCGACGATCACGATGCAGCTCGCCGGCAACATTTTTCCCGAGCGCATCAACCGCCGCGAACGGTCGGGCACCGCGGCGCTCGTCCGAAAGCTGAAGGAAGCGAAAGTCGCGCGCGCGATCGAGTCGCGGTACACGAAGGACAAGATCTTCGAGCTGTATCTCAACCAGATCTACCTCGGCAACGGCGCGCACGGCATCGAGACCGCGGCGCAGCGGTACTTCGGGAAGTCCGCCCGCAACGTGAATCTCGCCGAAGCGGCACTGCTGGCCGCGCTGCCCAAGGCGCCGGGCCGCTACGATCCGCGCCGGAATCCCGATCGTGCGCTGTCGCGGCGCAACACGATCCTCGGCCTCATGCACAACGAGGGAGTGATCGGGGAAGCCGACAAGAATCTCGCGCGCGCCTATCCACTCGAGCTCGCGCAGCGCGAAGAGGCAGGCGACGTCGCGCCGTATTACGTCGAGTGGATCCGCCAGCAGCTCGACGAGCAGTTCGGGCGGTCGCTGTACGAGCAGGG
>DATLNY010000338.1:0-2469 GCA_035536495.1 Candidatus Saccharimonadia bacterium
GCCGCCGTGACCCCCCACCTCGCCGACCTCTATCCCGCACACCTGCGCACCGTGCAGGAACGCGCCGACCGCGCGCTCGCGCTCGGCGGCTACGACCACCTCGTCGTCGCCGCGGGCGCGGAGCTCTACAAGTTCCTCGACGACATGCCCTACCCGTTCGTCGCGAACCCGCACTTCAAGGCCTGGCTGCCGCTCACCCAGCACCCGCACTGCTGGCTCGCGTACACCCCGGGCAAACGCCCGGTGCTCGTCTATCACCAGCCCGCCGACTACTGGCACCTGCCGCCGCAGGATCCGGCCGGCTACTGGGTCGAGCATTTCGACGTGCGCGTCATCCGGGAGCCGCGCGAAGCGGTGCAGCACCTGCCGAAGCCGGCCGCGCGCTGCGCGATCCTCGGCGATACGAACGCCGCGCTGGAGGACTACGCGCCGAACAACCCCCCGGGCGTCGTCAACCCGCTGCACTGGGCGCGCAGCCGCAAGACCGGCTACGAGCTGCAGTCGATGCGCGCGGCGACCGCGCGCGGCGTGCGCGCGCACCGCGCCGCCGAGGCCGCGTTCCGCGCCGGCAAGACCGAGTACGAGATCCACCAGGACTATTGCGCCGCCGCGGGCCACAACGAGCACGAGCTGCCGTACGGCAACATCGTTGCGCTGAACCAGCACGGCGCGACGCTGCACTACCAGCACCAGAGCCGCGTCAGGCCACCCCGCCACCACTCGCTGCTGATCGACGCGGGCGCGCAGGTGCACGGCTATGCCTGCGACATCCCGCGCACCCATGGCGACGGCGACGGCGAATTCGCCGCGCTCGTCGCGGGCGTCGACGCGATCCAGCAGCAGCTCGTCGCGAAGGTGCGCCCGGGCCAGAACTATCCGGCCCTGCACATCGAGGCGCACCTGCTGCTCGCGCAACTGCTCGAGTCGCTCGGCATCGTGCGCATGAGCGCCGAGGCGCAGGTCGAGACCGGCGTCTCGAGCGCGTTCTTCCCGCACGGGCTCGGGCACTACCTCGGCCTGCAGGTCCACGACGTGGGTGGCTTCCAGCAGGACGAGTCGGGCGGCACGATCGCGAAGCCGCCCGGGCACCCGTACCTGCGGCTGACGCGCACGCTCCGCGCCGACGAGGTACTGACGATCGAGCCGGGGATCTACTTCATCGACATGCTGCTCGCCGAGCTCAAGCGCGGCCGGCACGCGGCGTCGGTCGACTGGGGCAGGATCGCGCACCTCCAGCGCTTCGGCGGCGTCCGGATCGAGGACGACGTCCGCGTCACCGACGGCGAGCCCGAGAACCTCACGCGCAACGCGTTCGCCGAGCTCGATCGCGCCGCCTGAGGCGTCATCGATGGTGGAGCCGGGCGATCGACCGCGTCGGGCGGCACGGCTTCGTCCGGCGGTTTCCTTGCGCGCGGGCGCGCGCGTGCGCCACCATCGCCGCATGTGGCGTCGCCTCCTGAAGCAGTTGCGCAACTGGCGCGGGCACGCAGCGGCGCAGCACGCGGCGGCCGCCGACGGCGCGCGGCCGCCTCTGATGGTCGCGCTCGACTCCGCGGCGCACACCTGGCTGTTCCGCGTGCCGCGCACGCGCGGGTCGATCACCGACTTCTGCGCGATGATCGAGAAGCGGCTGCCGCCCGGCTACGCGTCACTCGATGCGCTGCGCGCGTTCCAGGTGTCGTTCGACGAGCTCTTGACCAACGTCGTCGCGCACACGACGGAGTTCCCCGACGACCCGATCGAGGTGCTGCTCAAGCGCGATCCCGACAGGGTGCTCGCGGTGATCCGCTATCGCGGGGTGCCGTTCGACCCGACGATGCAGCCCGCGCCCGACACCGCCGCGCCGCTCGGCAACCGCCCGGTCGGCGGGCTCGGCGTCCATCTCGTGCGCACGCTGATGGACGACTTCAGGCACGCCTACATCGCCGGCTTCAACGAGCTGACGCTGCACAAGAAGAGCTGACCGGGACGACTGCATGCTGACGTACCTCCTGCTCGCGGCGCTCGCCGAGCCCGCGCGCGCGCCGGTCGAAACCCTCGAGGAAGTCCAGGTCACCGCGACGCGACGCGCCGAGTCGACCTCCGACGTGCCCGCCGCGACGACAATCGTCAACGCCGAACGCATCCGCGAAGCGGCGGCCCAGACCGCGATGGACCTGCTGCACGGCGAGACCGGAACGTTCGTGCAGCAGACGACGCCGGGCCAGGCGGTCATCATCGTGCGCGGCCTCAAGGGTTCCGAGGTACTGCATCTCGTCGACGGCTTTCGCCTCAACAACGCGTTCTTCCGCAACGCCCCGAACCAGTACATCGCGCTGGTCGACGGCCAGATGCTCGACCGAATCGAGGTCGTGCGCGGCCCGGCCTCGGCGTTGTACGGCGGCGACGCGATGGGCGGCGTCGTGCAGATGTTCTCGCCCGAGCCGCGCTTCGAGGACGGCGACTGGAGCGCATACGGCCGGTTGCGCT
>DATLNY010000339.1:0-4176 GCA_035536495.1 Candidatus Saccharimonadia bacterium
GACCGCGATGCACCTCGCCGAAGCCGCCGAGCACCAGGCGCAGCAGATCACCTCGGCCTCGGCCGCGATCAACGAGATCGCGGTATCGATCGACGAGGTGTCGAAGAACTCGGCCGAATCGGCGGACGTCGCGCAGCGCTCGGTGGCGATCGCGTCGAAAGGCGCCGCCGTCGTGCGCCAGACGATCCAGGGCATGGACTCGATCCGCGACCAGATCCAGGAGACCTCGAAGCGAATCAAGCGCCTCGGCGAGTCGTCGCAGGAAATCGGGTCGATCGTCGAGCTCATCAACGACATCGCCGAGCAGACCAACATCCTCGCGCTGAACGCCGCGATCCAGGCCGCATCCGCGGGTGAAGCTGGCCGCGGATTCGCGGTCGTCGCCGACGAGGTGCAGCGACTCGCCGAACGCGCCTCGGGCGCGACGAAGCGAATCGAGACGCTGGTGCAGACGATTCAGTCCGACACCAACGAGGCCGTCAGCTCGATGGAACAGACGACCTCGGAAGTCGTCGCGGGCGCGCGCCTCGCGGAGGACGCGGGCCTCGCGCTCGGCGAAATCGAAAAGGTCTCGGGGGACCTCGCGGACCTCATCCAGAACATCTCCGAAGCGGCACGCCAGCAGTCGGCCGCGGCGACCAACATTTCCGCGACGATGAACGTGATCCAGGAAATCACCACGCAGACCTCGGTCGGTGCGAGCCAGACGGCCGAGTCGATCGGAAACCTCGCGCAGCTCGCCGCCGACCTTCGCCGGTCGGTCGCCGACTTCAAGCTGCCGGGCTGAGCCGACGAAGTGGAGGGGCAATGAACGCTGCGTTCAGCCCCTCTGAAGAGGAGTCGTATTTCGGTGGTAGCGGTCGCGAAATTCCCGCAGCAGATCGCGCCGGCGATGGACGATCGCGAGTTTTCGCGATGGGTCGATCTGCTCGAGCGGCGCACGGGCGTCGTCGTGCCGCAGGATCGCAAGACGTTCCTCGTCACGGGCGTGCGCTCGCGCATGCGGGAAACCGGCTTCGCCGCCTACGCCGACTATTTCCAGCAGCTGCTCTCGGGCCCGCGCGGCGCGATCGAGTGGGCGACACTGGTCGACCGGCTCACCGTGCACCAGACGCACTTCTTCCGGCACCTGCCGTCGCTCGACCTCGTGTCGCGCGAATGGCTGCCCGAGTACGTCGAGCGCGAGCCCCGCGGCGCGATCCACGCCTGGAGCATCGGTTGCTCGACCGGCGAGGAGGCGTATTCGCTGGCGATGGTGCTCGACGATGCGATCGCGCGCGCCGGCGCGCCGAAGCTCTACTTCGGCATCACCGCGACCGACATCTCGGCGCCCGCGCTCGCGGTCGGGCGCGGCGGCGTCTATCCATTGCCGAAGCTCGAGGAGATCCCCGAGCCGTACCGCACGCGCTACTGCATCGCCGACGGTGGCGAGGCGTTCGCGATCGCCGAGACGCTGCGCAAGCGCGTCGGCTTCGTGCAGTTCAACCTGATGGACGTCGCGCGCTCGCCGTTGAAGCGGCTCGACCTCGTCTTCTGCCAGAACGTGCTGATCTACTTCTCGCGCGAGCGCCGCGTCGTGCTGCTCGAGGCGCTTGCCGAGCTGCTCAAGCCCGGCGGGCTGCTAGTGCTGGGCCCCGGCGAGGTGATCGGGTTCACGCATCCGACGCTCGAGCGCATGGGCGGTCCCCAGACGCTGGCGTTCCGGCGCAAGCGCTGATGCGCGGCGCGCAATTCCCATCCATGCAGGGCCACGCCGTGTACGGCGCGACTGGGTAGAGAAATGAGACTCGAACAAGACCTCGACTTCACGACGCTCAACTGGGTCAAGCAGGAGCTCGACGAAACCCTCAAGCAGGCGCGCCAGGCGCTCGAGGCGTACGTCGAGGACCCGGCCGACTCGAGCCTCATGCGCTTCTGCGCGACGTACCTGCACCAGGTGCAGGGCACGCTGCGCATGGTCGAGCTGTACGGCGCGGCGATGGTGGTCGAGGAGATGGAACGGGTCGCGCATGCGCTGCTCGACAACACCGTCAAGCAGAAGGACGATGCATACGGCGTGCTGATGCGCGGCATCGTGCAGCTGCCGGACTACCTCGAGCGACTGCAGGGCGGCCACAAGGACATCCCGATCGTCCTGCTGCCGCTGCTCAACGACCTGCGCGGCGCGCGCGGCGAGAAGATGCTGTCGGAGAGCGTGCTGTTCTCGCCCGATCTCGCCGCGTCGCTGCCGGCGTCCGCGGCGGGCCCGGATCGCGTCGTGCCCGAGCTCGAGCTCAAGGCGATCGCGGGCCGCCTGCGCATGAATTTCCAGACCGGCCTGCTGCAGTGGATCAAGGATCCGCAGAACGCGGAGGCGGCCGGCGGCCTGCTCGGCACGCTCGAGCGCCTGCGCGCGATGACGACGCAGGAAGAGGCGCGTCGCCTGTGGTGGGTCGCGGCCGGCGTCATCGACGGCCTGCTCGCGGGCGGCATCGACGTCAACCCGAGCCTCAAGCAGGCGTTCGGCAAGGTCGATCGCGAGATCAAGCGCCTCGCCGACGCCGGCGAAGGCAGCTTCCGCGTCGAGCCGCCGCGCGAGCTCGTCAAGAACCTGCTCTATTTCGTCGCGCACAGCCGTGTCGAGACCGACCGCGTCCGCGCGCTGAAGGAAACCTACAAGCTCGCGTCGTTCGCGCCGTCCGACAAGGAGCTCGAGCACGCGAAGGGGACGCTCGCGGGCCGCAACCGCGCGTTGCTCGACACGGTGTCGACGGCGATCAAGGAAGACCTGATGCGCGTCATGGACGCGCTCGACCTGCACCTGCGCACGCAGGACGCGATGCCGGCGAACCTCGCTGCGCAGACCGAGGTGCTCGACCGCGTCGCCGACACGCTCGGCATGCTCGGGCTCGGCGTGCCGCGCCGAGTCGTGCAGGAGCAGCGCACGATCCTCCAGGACGTCGCCAACGGCGCGCGTTCGGCCGACGAGGGCGCGCTGCTCGACATCGCGGGCGCGCTGCTCTACGTCGAGGCATCACTCGACGAGAACATTCGCAACCTCGGCTCGGGCGGCGGCGCCGAGCCGACCAGCGACGCTTCGAGGCACGAGCTGCCGCAGACCGAGGTGCGCAAGATCCTCGAGGCGCTGCTCAAGGAAGCACAGTCGAACCTCGCGCAGGCGAAGCAGGAGATCGTCGCGTTCGTCGAATCGAACTGGGACCACGCCAAGGTCGAGCACATCCCGAAGCTGCTCGAGGAAATCTCGGGCGCGACCCGCATGTTGAACCTCGTGGAGCCGGCCGAGCTCGTGCATGCGCTCGCGCGCTTCGTCGAGGTCGAGCTGCTGCGCCTGAAGCGCGTGCCGACCTCCGATCAGATGGACCGGCTCGCAGACGCGCTGGCCTCCGTCGATTACTACCTCGAGGCCTCGCTCGACCAGCGTGCGGGCCGCGAGCGCATCCTCAACGTCACGCGCGAGAGCCTCGAATCGCTCGGGTACTGGCCGCTTCCGGTCGAATCCGAGCTCGAGGAGCTCGCGGGCGTCGCCCTCGAGCAGGTGCCGGTCGCTCCACCGGCCGCCGCGACCCCGGCGCCGCCGCGCGTGCCCGAGGTGCGGCGCGTGCCCGAGGTGCGGCGCGCGCCCGAGGCGCCGCGCGCGCCCGAGGCGCCGCGCGTGCCCGAGGTGCCGAGCTTCGATTCGGTAGAAGTCGACTTGCGCGACGTCACGTTCGAAACGGAGACCTCGACGCGCGCGCGTTCGTTCGACGGCGAGCTCGATCCGCTCGTCGCGTCCGACATGTCCGCGATCGACCTGCCGCACGAGGGCGTCGACGAGCATATCGCGCGGCTCGAACGCGGCGAGCAGCCGCCGACCGCGTCGACGCGGCACGCCGAGCCGCTGCACGAGGTTCCGCGCGAGCTTTCCTCCGTCGTCGACATCGCCGCGGGCGACGACCTGTCGAGCCTGCTGCTCGGCGACCGAGACGACCGCCCGCACTCGCCGCCGCCGCCCCCGGCAGAACTCGCCGGCCTGAAGTTCGTCGAGACCACGCGCGACCGCATGCCGTCCGGCGACGAGGATCTCGACTGGGTCGAGATCGAGGAAGAGGTCGAGATCGACGCCCCGGCCGAGGCGAATTCCGACGCGACGTTCCAGGCGGTCCCGTCGGACGACATCGACGACGAGATCCGCGAGGT
>DATLNY010000340.1:0-8815 GCA_035536495.1 Candidatus Saccharimonadia bacterium
CTTGAACCGATGACCCAGGTTCGGGGTCTGAATGGAATTGCTGCCGCTTGCGGCTCGGTTGTTTCGAAGGGAGCTTTGGATGCAGAACCAGGCGGGGACGACGGTGGCGACGCAGCGGCCTATACTGCCGCCCATGCGGATCCTCGTGATCGAGGACAACTCGGACATCGCCGCCAACATCGGTGACTACCTCGCCGAGAAGGGACACGTCGTCGACTTCGCCGGCGACGGGGTGACGGGCCTGCACCTCGCGGTGGTCGAGGACTTCGACGCGATCGTGCTCGACCTCACGCTGCCCGGGATGGACGGGCTCGAGGTCTGCCGCAAGCTCAGGCAGGAAGCACGCAAGCAGACGCCGGTGCTGATGCTGACCGCGCGCGACGCGCTCGAGCAGAAGCTCTCCGGCTTCGAGTCCGGCGCCGACGATTACCTCATCAAACCCTTCGCGCTGCAGGAGCTCGAGGCACGCCTCGCGGTGCTCGGGCGCCGCACGCGCGGGCCGCAGACGCGCCTGCTCAAGGTCGCCGACCTCGAGTACAACCTCGACACGCTCGTCGTGACGCGCCAGGGCAAGCTGCTGCAACTGAACCCGACCGGGCTCAAGCTGCTGCAGTCGCTGATGGAATCGTCGCCGTCGGTCGTGACGCGGCGCGAGCTCGAGATGCGCGTCTGGGGCGAGGAGCTGCCCGACTCCGATTCGCTGCGCGTGCATATCCACGGCCTGAGGGCCGCGATCGACAAGCCGTTCGACAAGCCGCTCATCACGACGCGGCACGGCATCGGCTACGCGATGGTCGACCCCGACACCGTACCGCTGCCCTGATCCGGCTGCCCGGATCCGGCCGGCGCCGCATGCGCGCACGCCGACCCTCACCCGCCGCCGTCTAGAATGCTGCGCACCTCCCCCGGACCCCGCGCAGGCATGCGTTACCGCCGGCAGCTACGCAGCCGCATCATCGTGTCGTTCCTGCTGTTCGGCGTCGGGCTGACCGGGCTGTTCGCGGCGACGACGCTCGTGATGCGCGAATGGCTCGAGGACGAGCTGATCGAGTCGACGCTGCAGCGCGAGGTCGACGAGAACGCCGAGCTCACGCGCCGCGATCCCGCCGCCGGTCGCATCGCACCGTTCGAGGTCGTGCAGGGCTGGACCTACGGCCGCCACCAGTACGCGAACATCCCGTTCGACTGGCAGAAGTACGACACCGGCGTCTACGACTACGAGGAGCTCGTCGACGGCGAGCCGCGCAGCTACAAGCTCGCGGTCAACAAGTCCGACGACTACTGGCTGTTCCTGCGCTACGACGTGACCGAGCAACGCCGCACCCGCACGACGCTGACGCTCGCGCTGTTCGCTGCGGTCGGCGTGTTCGCGGCGTTGAGCCTTGCGCTCGCGTTCTGGCTGTCGCGGCGCGTGCTGCGCCCGGTGACCGACCTCGCGGCGCGGGTCGCTGCGTTCGAGCGCGAGCCCGAGCCGCTCGCGTCGCACTACGCCAACGACGAGGTCGGCCAGCTCGCCGCCGCGCTCGACGACTACGCGCGCCGGCTCACCGAGCTGGTCGAGCGCGACCGCGAGTTCAACGCCGACGTCAGCCACGAGCTGCGTACCCCGCTCGCCGTCATCCGCGGCGCGACCGAGCTGCTGCTGACGTCGGACCTCGGCGATCGCGCGCGCGAGCGCGTGCGTCGCATCGACCGCGCCGCGCGCCAGTCGACCGAGTTGACCGATGCGCTGCTGTTGCTCTCGCGCGGCGAGCGCCAGGGCCCCGGCGAGGGCGGGACGAGCGACGTCGTCGCGATCGTCGAGCAGGTCGTCGAGACGCAGCGCACGCAGCTCGGCACGAAGCCGGTCGAGGTCCGCATCGAGAAGCACGCGGCGCCGCGCATCGCCGCGCCCGCGTCGGTGCTCGCGGTCGCACTCTCGAACCTGATCGGCAACGCGTTCAAGTACACGCAGGCCGGTCACGTGCTCGTGCGCATCGACGACGACGCGGTCTGCGTCGAGGACACCGGTCCCGGCATCGATCCCGAAGACGCTGGCAAGGTGTTCGAGCGCGGCTATCGCGGCGCGAAGGCCGCCGGCAAGGGCGCCGGCCTCGGGCTCGCGATCGTGCGGCGGCTCTGCGACCTCTACGGTTGGCGCGTGATGCTCGCGCCGCGCGACGGCGGCGGCGCGGTGGCGCGGCTCGAATTCGGTACCGGCGCATGACGAAGGAGCAGGCCGCGCGATCCGTCGTGATCCGTGCGGCGACGCCGGCCGACGTCCCGACGATCGCAGCGTTCATCCGCGAGCTCGCCGAATACGAGCGGCTCGCGCACGAGGCCGTCGCGACCGACGCGCTGCTGCACGAGCACCTGTTCGGCGCGACGCCGCGCGCTGAGGTCTTGCTCGCGGAGCTCGGCGGCGAGCCGGTCGGCTTTGCGCTGTACTTCCACAACTATTCGACGTTCACGGGCCGACCCGGGCTCTACCTCGAGGACCTCTTCGTGCGGCCGTCGGCGCGCGGTGCCGGTGTCGGCCGTCGCCTGATGGCATCGCTCGCGCGGCTCGCGCTCGAGCGCGGTTGCGCGCGATTCGAATGGGCCGTGCTCGACTGGAACACCGAGGCGATCGGCTTCTATCGCTCGATCGGCGCGGTCGGGATGGACGCGTGGCGCGTGCAGCGCCTCGCCGGCGACGCGCTCGCGCGCCTCGCGTCGGAAGGCTGAAAAAAACGGCGCCCCTCGCGGGGCGCCGTGATCGTCGCAACCGATCGCCTCAGCGGAACGCCGCGATCGTCGCCTTCGTGTTCTGCAGCACGCGCTGGTTGTGGTGCGTCGAGGTCGTGCCCACCGGCACGCCGCCGTAGGTCTTGCCCGGGGTCGACCAGTAGTTGATGCGCGTGCAGCCCGCCGGGCAGTTGTACGCCATGATCGTGCGCCAGCGGCCCGAGTCGTAGCGGTAGCCGTGGCCGTACGCATACGGCGAGTTGGTCGGGTCCGCCGCCGGATCGTGGCGCGCCGACTGCAGGTGGCCGATCTCGTGGCCGAACGAGTAGTAGCCCGTCGCGCAGCTCCAGTGCGCCACCGCGAAGGCCGTCGAGGCGCTCGAGCCGATGCCCGACGCGAGCCCGCACGACGACGAATTGTTGATGAGGAGCATCATGACGTCGGCCGTCACGCTGTTGCGCGTCGAATGGAACGAGTCCATGTAACCGTCGGTCGTGCCGCGGAAGCGCGAGAGGTCCGTGCTGAAGCTGCTCGATTCCTTGTACGTCGTCGAATACGCGCCGGCCTTCACCAGGCTGATCTCGACGCCCGAGTTCGTGTAGCCCTGGTTCGTCTCGGCGATCGCGAGGTTGACGAGCCCGTTCCAGTCGCCGCTCGCGCTCTGTGCCGCGGTCGTGACGACGACCATGACGCGGATCGTCGAGATCGCCTTGCCGCCGACGACCGGCCCCATCGCAACTTCGGGAATCGACTTGAACTCGGCCGGATGGTCGGGCGGCATCAGGCGGTCGTCGATTTCGACGATTGCGTGCGGCGCGCCGTGCAGCGGCCGCAGGGCGAACATGCGGTGGGCGTACCGGATGTTGCCGGTGACCTTCTCGCCATTCTGGACGAGCATCACCGAGTCGAGCGGGTCGTCGTCGATCTCACCGTCGTCGGAAGCGTTGCCGCGGCCCTTGAAGTCCGCGAGGCCGTACCAGACGGTCGAGCCGTCGTCGGTCGTATACGAGTTCTTGCGGCGGAACTGCACGACGAGCCCGGGCTCGAGCGCGAACGTCAGCACCTGGGCCTCGGGGCTCACCTTGGCCGAATCGACCGAGACGAGGTTGATCGACGCGTTCGCGTTGTCTTTCAACAGCGCGGTCAGCGCGGTGTCGTCGAGGTCGACCTTCGCGACCGAAGGCCAGGGCTCGAACAGCAGGTCGTCGGCCATCGCGGCCGGGGCGGCGGCGAGCACGAGCATCGCCCCGATCAAGCGCTTCACTACTCTCATTGGCATGGTCCCCAGCGTGCCGGGTGCTAATCCGGATGCATTGGCACGCGCAGCGTTGCGATCGGTTCCGGACCCGTCTCCCCCGAGCTTCCGGCGATATGCCCGCAAACCGATACGGCTGGCAAGCCGCAGCGCAGCAATACGTGGGCGGATGGACGTGCGCGGCGATGGCCCCGTGAGTTGAACGCCACGCGCACTGCGCGTGGCGTTCCGCTCAGAGCGGCTCGAGCCAGCCGTGCTTGTCGGGCGTGCGGCCGGTGAACAGGCCGAAGAACAGCTCCTGCACGCGGCGCGTCACCACGCCGGCCTTGCCGGCGCCGACGGTCTTGCCGTCGACCGAACGGATCGGCGTGATCTCCGCAGCGGTGCCGCACATGAACACTTCGTCGGCGAAGTACAGATATTCGCGCGGCAGCTGGCGCTCGTGCACCGCGATGCCGTGGTCGTGCGCGAGCGTCATGATCGTGTGGCGCGTGATGCCGTGCAGGATCGCCGACGAGACCGGCGGCGTGTGCAGCGCGCCCTCGAACACGAGGAAGAGGTTCTCGCCGGCGCCTTCGCTGATCAATCCGTTCGTGTCGAGCGCGATGCCTTCGCCGAAGCCGAGGCGCCGCGCCTCGCGCGCGATGAGCTGTCCCGAGAGGTAGTTGCCGCCGGCCTTCGCGCCCGCAGGCAGCGTGTTCGGCGCGAAGCGCTGCCAGCTCGAGACGCAGGCATCGATGCCGTTCTCGAGCACGCCGGCCCCGAGGTAGGCGCCCATCTCCCATGCCGCGATCGCGACGTCGGTCGGCGTGTCGGCGGAAAGCCCGAAGCCGCCGAGCCCGCGATACGCGAGCGGGCGCAGGTAGGCCTTGCGCAATCCGTTCGCGCGCACGACCTCGCGGCACGCCGCGGCGAGCTGCTCGAGCGTGTACGGGATCGCGATGTCGTAGACGCGCGCGGAGTTGAACAACCGCTCGAGATGATCCTTCAGGCGGAAGATCGCCGCGCCTGACGCGGTTTCGTAGCTGCGTATGCCCTCGAACACCGAGGAGCCGTAGTGGAGCGCGTGCGCCATGACGTGCACGGTCGCCTCGCCCCAGGGCTTGATCGCGCCGTTGTGCCAGATGTGCGACGGATAATTCTGGGGCATGCGCGACTCCGAACCCGAGCGCGCATGATAGCGGTGGCCGGTTGTGGCCGCCTCAGCCGGCGAGCCAGATGCAGCCCGAATCGCGTGTCAGCGAGAAGCGCTCGTCCGCGGCCCTCGCGCTCTCGCCCCAGCCGTAGTGCGCGACGACGACGTCGGGCAACGCGGGACGTGCCGGATCAGGCACGACCAGGCCCATGTCGTGGAGCTCGTATGTCGGCTCGTAGTCGCCGTAGTCGAACTCGACGGTCAGCAGGTCGCGGCTGACCATGCGCTGCATGCGACGCACCACGCCCATCGCGTGGGCGCGGTTCGCGCCGTTCCAGTCGTAGAGCCCGGACAGCTGGTTGACGTCGCCGGACTCGATCGCGCTGCGGACGGCACCGAGCATGCTCTCGGGCGTGCGCGCCGCGCAGCCGATCCCGTAGCGGAAGCTGCGCGGGCCCATGCCGGCGACGCGCTGCATGCCGGGCCGGGTACGGCGCACGGGATCGCCGCCTCCATCGATGCGATATGCCGCCCCGAGGAGGTGGCATTGCTGATCGGTGAACACGAGGCCGCCGGACGCGCTCTCGCAGCGATGGATCGTCTGCGCGCCGGCAGGGCGCGGGGAACCCACCGCGCCGACGAGCACGGCGACAGACAGCAGGATGCGCGGGCCATTCATGCTGCATGTGCAGCACGTCTCGTGCCATTCGGCGTGGGGGCGGTCGAGCCCGTTCAGCTGACGGCGAGCAAGGGCCTCAAAGCCGCTCGATGACCGACAGCGTCGCGCGAGCGCGGTTCAGCGTGTAGAAATGGAACGCGCCCGCGCCGCCGTCGCGAAGACGCCGGCAAAGCTCCGCGACGACGTCGGCGCCGAGCTCGCGCACCGCGTCGACGTCGTCACCGAACGCGAGCATGCGCTTCTCGATCCAGCGCGGGATCTCGGCGCCGCACCCGTCGGAGAAGCGCTTCAGCTGCGAGAAGTTCGCGATCGGCATCACGCCGGGAACGATCGGCGCGGTGATGCCCGCGCGCCGCGCATCGTCGATGAAGCGGAAATACGCGTCGGTGTTGTAGAAGTACTGCGTGATCGCACCGTCGGCGCCCGCATCGAGCTTGCGCTTAAGGTTGTCGAGGTCGCGCGCGAGGTTGTCGGCCTGCGGGTGCATCTCGGGGTAGCACGCGACCTCGATGTGGAAATGCGCGCCGGTCTCGCGCCGGATGAACGCGACGAGATCCGAGGCGTAGCGGAACTCGCCCATCGTCGCCATGCCCGAGGGCATGTCGCCGCGCAACGCGACGATCCGCGTGCAGCCCATCGCGACGTAACGATCGAGCAATGTGCGGATCTCGTCGGCACGGCCCCCCATGCAGGAGATGTGCGGCGCGGCGTCGAGCGCATGCCGGTCGCGCAGGTGCGCGACCGTGTCGACCGTGTAGTCGAGCGTCGAGCCGCCCGCGCCGAACGTGACGCTGACGTATTCGGGCGCCAGCGCCTTGAGCTTCGGCAGCGCCTTGTCGAGCGCGTCGCGCTGCTCTTCGGTCTTGGGCGGGAAGAACTCGAACGAGATCGGCTGCATCGGGCCAGTATATATCTCTCTGTCCGGATGGAGCGATAGCTGGTCCGCCCGAACGCCGGTCGTCGGAGCGGGACCGCCATCCGGCCGGCGGCCGGTGCGAGCCCAGCCGCGGCATCTACAGAATATGGTGAAGCTTCACGTTCGGGCTTGCAGGGGGCTCGATGGTGTCCGACGGCAGGGAGGCCGGCGCGCGCTCACGCGCGCAGTTCCGGCTCGCGCAGGAGATCAGCGACACGCACCGGCGCACGCTCGTCGGCGGCGTGTTCTATCTCGTCGGGTGGCTCATCGTCGGCGGCTACGGTGGTGCGTTCGAGCGCCACCGCGCGCTCGCGACGCTGCTGGCCGCCGCATTCATGCTGCTCGCGATCGCCCGCCACGTCGTGCTCCCGCCTTCGGATCCGCGCTCGGGACGCCTCTGGCTCGTCTGGAACTGGTCGGTGCTGATCGCGACCGCCCTGTGCTGGGGTGCGGCGTCGCTGTGGTCGCGCCTCGATCCGGCGTTCGGCGCCGCGCAGGGCGCCGCGCTGCTGTGCAACGTCGCGCTGGCGACCGCCGTCGCGCACAACTTCGCGATGCGGCCGGCACTCGCGCTCGCCGCGATGGGCTTCATCTTCATGCCGGCGCTCGCCGCGCTGTGGATCACCGGCGAGGAGCGCGCCGTCGCGGTGGTGCTGTCGGTGTACGTGTTCTACCTGCTGCTCGCGCTCGTGCGCAGCCATCGCGAATACGAATCGCGGCTCGAGCTCGACTGGCAGTTGCGCGAGCAGCGTGATTCGTTCGAGCGCCTGAGCCGCCTCGATCCGCTGACCGGCATCGCGAACCGCCGCAGTTTCCAGGACGCGCTCGCGCGCGCGGCGGAGCGCGTGCAGGCGAATGGCGAGCCGTTGTCGCTGCTGATGCTCGACCTCGACCACTTCAAGTATGTCAACGACCGCCACGGCCACGTCGTCGGCGATCACTGCCTCGTCGCGTTCACGCGCGAGCTCGCGAGCGCGTTCGGCGACGCGTTCGTCGCGCGCCTCGGCGGCGAGGAGTTCGCGGTGCTGTTGCCGGTGCGGGGCAGGGTCGCGCGCGAGCTCGCCGAGGGTTTCCGGGCGTCGCTCGCGTCGCGGCCGCTGCAGCTCGGCGAACGCGAGGTCGCGATGACCGTCAGCATCGGGGTCGGCGAATACCATCCGATCCGCGGCCACCTTCCCGAGGCGCTGGTGCGCCACGTCGACCGCGCGCTCTACCGCGCGAAGGACGAGGGCCGCGACCGCGTCTGCGACACGGCGGGCGAAGCGATCAGCCTCTGACGGCGTCGACGAATGCCGCGAGCTTCGCCTCGTCAAGCCGGCCGTCGGTGCGAACGCCGCTGCAGAGATCCACGCCGAACGGGCGCACGCGCTCGATTGCGTCGCGCACGTTGCCCGCATTCAGGCCGCCCGCGAGGAACACCGGCTTGCCGGCACGCTCGACGATGTAGCGGCTGACATCCCAGTCGTGCGTGCGGCCCGTACCGCCGAGCTCCTTGACGGCGAGGCCCGGGTTGCCGGAGTCGAGCAGCAGCGCATCGACGTGCGACGCGACGTCGAGCGCCTCGCCGACCGAATCGTGGCCGAGCACGTGTACGACCTGCACCAGCGCGATGCCCGGCAGCGTGCGACGCAGCATCGAATACGCGTTGACCGGCATGCGGTCGACGAGCTGCAGCGTGTTCGCGCGGCAGCGGCGCTGCTGGTCGATGATCTGGTGCGCGCTCGTCGCCGACGTCAGCAGGAACGTCGCGATCGGCGGCGGGATGCTCGCGCAGACCTCGGTGATCTTCGCTTCGTCGATCGGGCCCGGGCCGCTTGGCATTGCCGAAACGAGCCCGAGCGCGTCGGCACCGTGCCGGATCGCGAGCCGCGCCTCGTCGCAATCGGCGATGCAGCAGACCTTGATGCGCGTACGCGTCACGGCGCGCGGCCGAGCAGCGCATCGAGCTGCCCGGCGATCCCGACGACGTCGGCGCCCGCCTCGAGCGCGACCGACACGTGGCCGTCGTCGAAGCGGCGCACGAACTGGAAGAAGTTGCCGTAGCGAACGAGCACGAAGCGCAACCCGCCGCAGTCGATTTCGCCGCGCTGCGTCGCGAGCACGAGCAGCGCGGGGTTGACGTGC
>DATLNY010000341.1:0-4052 GCA_035536495.1 Candidatus Saccharimonadia bacterium
TGTGCGTGTTCGTGATCGCGACGGGCCCCTCGAGGAACCCGCCTTCCTCGAGCCACGCGGTGCCGGTCATTTCGCCGTTGCCGTTGAACGAGTGCCACGCACCAAACACCGGATCGAGGTTCGCGCGGCCGCGCGGGAAGACCCGCGTGACGCCGGTGCGCACCGGGCCCTTGCCGGGCTTCAGCGCACCCGCGCCTTCGATCAGCGTCGCGTAGCCGACCTCGACGCCCGCGACATCGGTGATCGCGTCGAGCGCGCCCGGCTCGCCGCCGATCGGAATCCCGAGCCCGCGTGCGCGCGGCCGCCGCTCGTCCGCAATTGCTGCGCCCGACATGCCTGCCGCGAGCAGCGCGAGCAGCGCGAGTGGCGCGAGTGGCGCCGCACGCCGCTTCCCGGCACGTTCGTCAATCCGCGCCCATTGCTTCTGCTCGACCGCCCACACTTCCTGCTGCTCCTTGGCTCGACTGCTGCGCCCGCACCAGCCGGCGGGGCTCACGCGGACGACGACTGCGGCTCGAATGCGCATGTCGATCTCGGGCGAGTGCCGGGTGCGCCACTGTCGCAGGAATCGCCGGCGGAATCTTGAACATGGCGTGTCGGCAGGCGGCGAGCGCGGGCATCTGCGCACGACCAAGAATACCGGCCAGGGCAAGCCGATTCGCGGCGCAGTCGTCCGTTCGCGCCGGGCGTAGAATGCCCGTGCCGTCGGCCGTCCGCGGGGGTCAGCGACGATGCATGGCCGGATCGCAGCATTGCGCTGCCTTTGCGCGGCAGCCGCGCTGCTCGGTTCAGCGGCATCGTTCGCCTGGATTCTGGACTCGGGTCTTCCGGACGCGCGCGCGGCGGCGTGGGCAGGCTTCCCGCTGGTCGAGTTCCAGCTCTACTTCGTGCGGCGCGACAAGTTGCCGGAAACCTTCGGCCTCGCGCTTTACGCGATCGCCGCAGCGACCGTCGCACTGGCGTCCGCGCTGTCGGCGTGGCTGGCCTGGCGCGCTGTGGATCGCGCGCCTGTGCGGCGCCTTGCGCTTGCGCTCGCGTTGGGCTCCCTTTCGGTGGCGTACCTGTGGTTCTTCCGCGAGCTCGAACCCTGGCGCGGGACGGTCGCGACCTGGACGCCGGTCCTCGACCGCGTTTCCGTCATGGCCGGGGTTTTCGGCGCGGTTGCGCTGGTCGCCTGCTTCAGGATCTATCCGGAGCCGCTGACCCAGGAGTTCTCACGGCGCACGCTCGATTCCTACGCGCGCGGGCAGTCGGATCTCTCGGCGCGCATGCGGGCGGGCGAGGGCATCTGGCGGCTCTGGTCGTGGCTGCCGAAGGAGCGCTACGGCGCATTCGGTCGCACGCAGGATCCCGGGCGGCGCGGGCTCTCGCGCTTCCTGCGCTCGCGCGAGCTTTGCTGGATCGTGCTGGTCGTGGCACTCGCGCTCGGGATCGATTCCTGGGCGCCGTTTCTCTCCCGTACGTCAGGCCTATGGCGCGTCGGCGAGGCCGTGATGTGGGCGATGATGCTCGCGTTCTTCATCGATCCCGTCGCGCAGGCGCGAGCGTACGAGCTCCACCCGTTCAGCCTCAACCGTGCGAGCGTACGAATGCGCCTTGCGTCGTTCGAGGTCGCGCTGCACCGCGCGGTCGAGTCGGTTCCCGGCCTGTTGGCGCTCGCCTTGTTCGGGCTGTTCCTGCACTGGCTGTGGCAGCGCCCGCCGATCGCGGGAACTGTCGTCCTGTTGGTCACGCTTTTCCTGCTGGTGCTGTTCAACCACGCCTTGAGCCTCCTGTTCCTCAACTGGCAGCACGGCACGGCCGAGCATCGCCGAGCGATCGGCTGGGTCGTTTTTGGCACGCTCGGTGCGTCGGCGCTGTGGGTGGTGGTGATGTTGCTGGCGTTGCTGTGGGCCACTCGCACCGTTTTCGGCGCATCCTCGGACGGCGCCACGATGTTCGCAACCGGAACCATTCTGATTGGACCGCCGGCGATCGCGCTGGCGCTGGTCGCGTCGCTATGGGCCTCCGTGCTTTATCGCGGCGGCCTGGATCCCGCGCTGGCGCTGCGCAGGGGCGCGAGCATCGCGCTGCTCGGCCTGCTGCTGACGACACTGTTCGTCGGTGTCGAAGGCGCCATATCGGCGCAGATTGCCACGCGCGTCGGCTTGCCGAGCCAAACCGGCGCAGTGATCGCCGGGACGCTGGTCGCGCTCGCGTTCGGCCCGGTCCGCCTCCGCGTGGAGCGCCGGATCGGCCAGGTCGTGAGGCGCCTGCTGCCACCGGAAGCACTCGCAGCGGGCGAGCGCCGCGACTGCGTCGTCGCGTTCGCGGACCTGTCGGGATACACGCGGCTCGCGCAGGAGAGTGAAGCCGAGGCCCTGACGTTGGCGGCGATCCTGCAGCGTGCCGCGCATGCGCTTGCGCCGGCGCACGGCGGGCGCGTCGTCAAGACGATCGGCGACGCGGTGCTGATGGTGTTCGAGACCCCGCACGGCGCGATCGACGCACTACGCGCGCTGCACGCGCGCTACGGGCGCGAGGTCGAGTCACGCGCGCTCGAGCACCTTCCGGTGCATACCGGCATGCATCGCGGCGAAGTCGTGGTCGCGTCCGACGGAGACGTATATGGCGCATCGGTCAATCTCGCCGCGCGCCTGCAGGCGCTCGCTGGCGCAGACGAGCTCGTGGCCTCGGCGTCGTGCGCGGAAGCCCTCGCGCAAGCGGGCTTCACGCTCGAGATCCTGCCCGCGCGACGGTTCAAGAACATCCCGCAGCCGGTCGATTGCGTGCGGGCGCGCGCGGTCGGCGCAACATGAATCGCTCCAGCAACGACGCGGTCCGCGACGGCGGCCGCGAGAAATAACGCGCGATGGGCTGTCGGCCTCTGCGACGCCTGCTCATTCCAGGCGTTCCCCGCATCTCGGTGAAGAACGAAAAAAAACCCCCGGCAATGCCGGGGGTCAGGTCGAACAGGACGTGGATTCTTGTTGGGTGGGAAACATTTCAGGCGCTGGACCCCGGATCAACAAGACATCCATGTCCTGTCCGGGGTCTAGTCGTCCTGACTAGAACTGCAGGCTCCACTTGTCGATGTAGCCGGTGTCGGCTGCCGCGTTGTCGTTGACGCGCAGCTTCCAGGTGCCGTTGCCGACTTCCGTCGACGCATTCACCGTGTACGTCGTCAGGATGTTGTCGGTGCCCGAGCCGGTGCGGTTGTGGAGAATGTAGACCGAGCCGTCCGGCGCGACGAGGTCGACCTTCAGATCGCCGATGTAGGTGTGCTTGATGTCGACGCCGACCTTCAGCGTCGACGGCGCGTTGCCGGTCACGCCGGTCACCGCGATCGAGCTCTCGACCGTCGCGTTGTCGGCGATGTTGAAGTTGTTCGCGTTCTCGAAGTACGGACCGGCCGTCGTGGTCGAGTAGCTGCCGGTCAGCGAGACGCCCGAGAACGTCGAGTACGCACGCAACATCACGTAGTACGTGCCGACCTGCGCGGTCGCGATGTTGCACGTCTCGGCGTTGCCCGACAGATACGGCCGGCAGTCGTAGCTCGACGTCGTCGGCGCCGAGCCGAACTTGACGTAGAGGTCCGCATCTCCCGTCCCGCCCGAGATCACGAACTTGAGGTTCGTGGCACCCGCCGGCACCGCCATCGTGTAGTTCAGCGACGCGCCGGTCGCAGCGCCGAGATTCGTCTTCGCGACGCCGTTCGTCAGCTCGTTCGACGACGTCACCGTGACCGACTTCGTCGTGCTGTTGGTCGCGCCGGCGTTGTCGGTCACCGTCAGCTGCACGCTGTAGGTGCCGGCCGCGGCGTAGGTCTTCGACGGGCTCGTCGCGGTCGAGGTCGTGCCGTCGCCGAAGTTCCAGCTGCGCGACGCGATCGTGCCGTCCGAGTCGGTCGAGGCGTCGGTAAAGGTCGCGGTCAGGCCGCTCGTCGTGAACGTGAAGTTCGCGACCGGCGCGGCGTTGGCGACCGTCGAGACCGTGACGGCCTTCGTGATCGAGTTCGTCGCGCCGGCGTTGTCGGTGACCGTCAGCTGCACGTTGTACGTGCCGGCCGCGGC
>DATLNY010000342.1:0-3437 GCA_035536495.1 Candidatus Saccharimonadia bacterium
CCGAACAGCCGGTTGACCGAGGGCGCGACGTCGAAGAAGAACCCCTGCCCGCTCGTGGCGGTGTTGAGCCAGGAGCCCTGTACGCCCTCGTTGATGACGAATCCGGCGCCCTGCGGCGCCGCAACGCTGACGACGCCCGCCATGCCGCTGCCACCCGGCCCGCCGTGGGGCTCGCAGAAGTAGCCGAACTCCCCGGCCGCGGTGAAGACGTGGGAAAACGTCCACGGCGCATCGCGTGCCTCGCCCGACCGGAACGAGCCATCGTCGGAGGCGACGTTGTGGATGCCGCGGCTGTTGCGCCAGATGACCGTGTCGCCAGCAGCGATCGAGATCGTGCGCGGCTGGAACGCGAAATCGACGACCTGCACCTCGTGGGTCGCGGCGCTCGCGCCGGCCGCGTGGGCGAACGCCACGATTACCAGAGCCACGACGATCGAACGCATCAACGCTGCTCCTCGCGTCGCGCCCGGGCGGCGCGATCCAGTCGTGAGTACGCCGAGCCCGGCCATCGGTTCATTTCGGCGCGGCGGGGGCCGGGGCGTCGAGCGTGTCGAGGTCGTGCTGCGATTCGACGAGCTGGGATTTCAGCCGGCGCGCGTAGCTCGCCAGGCGCTCGTCAGCCTCCGTCACCGGCACCCAGTCCGGGACCTTGACGGGCTGGCCGCGCTCGTCGACCGCGACGAACACCATGAGGCACCGCGTCGTGCGCGTGCGGACCTGGGTGCGGATGTCGATCGAATCGACTTCGACCGTGATCGCCATGCTCGAGCTGCCCGTCAGCACGATCATCGCGGCGATCTCGACCATGTCGCCAATTCGAATTGGCTGCAGGAAGCTCATGCCGCCGACGCTGACCGTCACGGCGTAACCGCCGCACCAGCCCGCGGCACAGGCGTACGCGGCCTGGTCCATCCACTTCATCACCATGCCGCCGTGCACCTTGCCGCCCCAGTTGACGTCCGTGGGTTGCGAAATGAAACGGAACACGCAATCGCGCTGGGTGCCGGGCATGCCGCGATTGTAGGCCGACGGCTCGGCGCGACGCGGATTTGCTGCGCGCGTACGTCGCCGCGTCAGGAATGCGCGCACCGTCGAACCGCGATTCCACGGTTGGCACGGCGCCTGCAACAATGGGATCAGGAGTTTTCTCGCCGACCGAACCGCCGCCGCGCCGTTCGATCGCGCCGGATCCGATGAGGAGATCGCGCCGAGTGCGCGGGTCATCTCGGATCCGTTCGCAACATACGGGACGCCGCAGCTTGCGTCCCAAGTCCGCGGCGGGTCGCGCCAGCTTTCACGGGGCGCGACCCGCCGGGATCGACGATTCCTTACGAATCCCGTGACGCACACTCCGCACGCGCCGTTGCCGCGAAGCGCTCGCGATCATGCGAGCTCCGGCACCGGCGGCTCGATCACGTAGTCCGCCGCATCGGGTTCGAGCAGTGCGCGCGCGTCGTCGACCGATCCTTCGAGCCAGAGCGACCATTCGGCCTCGGGCACCGGCAACGGCATGCGGTCGTGCAGGTGCGCGATCGAAGCGAGCGCCGGCACCGTCACGATCGTATAGGTCTCGAGCCATTCGCCTTCGGGCCGTTTCCACGCCGCACGCAGGCCGGCGAACATGAGCTCGCCGCCGGTCGACTCGATCGCATGCCTGAGCTTGCGGCCCTTCGGCCCCGTCCACTCGAACCAGCCGCTCGCCGGAACCAGCACGCGAGACTTGCGGAACGAATCGCGGAACGCGGGCTTCTCGTGCACGGTCTCGCCGCGCGCGTTGAAGCACTGTCGGGCGATCGTCGTGTCTTTCGCCCAGTGCGGCACGAGGCCCCAGCGTGCGTGCGCGAGCACGGGGCCGTCGTCCGACATCGCGATGACGGGCGCCGGATCGGTCGGCCGGATCAGCGGCAGCGCCTCCGCGTGCGCCTGCTGCCGCAGCTTCTCGAGCAGCGCCTGCGCGGCGCGCTCGGCCTTGCGCTCGATCCGTTTCAGGTAGTACGCGCTGCACATCGGTGCATTCTCGCGCGACGCGTCAGGAAAGTCGCACGTCGTCGCGCTCGCGCTCGTCGCGCAGCAGGTCGCGCGCCTTGACCCAGACCCACGCGACCGCGGCGAACGTGACGGCCGTCCCTGCAAGCATCGACTCGCGCAGCCCGAGCACGCGCGCCGCGGCGCCCGACTCGAACGCGCCGAGCTCGTTCGAGCACGTCACGAACAGGCCGTTGACCGCGACGACGCGGCCGCGCAGGTGATCGGGCGGCAGCGACGCGAGCAGGTACTGCCGGATCACGATGCTGACGCTGTCGAACGCGCCGGTCAGGAACAGCGCCGCGCACGAGACCCAGAAGCTCGACGACAACGCGAACACGAGCAGCGCGGCGCCGAAGCCGGTGACGGCGAGCAGCAGGTTGCGCCAGAGCTTGCCGACCGGCGAGTAGCGCGCGAGCACCATCAGCGTCAGCACCGCGCCGATCGACGGCGCGGCGCGCAACCAGCCGAGCGCGTCGGGACCCGCGTGCAGCACATCCTCGGCGAATGCCGGCAGGATCGCGACGACGCCGCCGAACAGCACTGCGACGAGGTCGAGGCTGATCGAATACAACAGCGGGCGGCTCGCGAACACGAAGCGCAGGCCTTCGCGAATCGCGACGAGGATCGGCTCGCTGCGCCCCGCCGGCACGAACGCGGGCGGGCGGATCAGCGCGAGCAAAACGAGCGATGCGGCGACCATCGCGACGACGGTCGTCAGCGTGCCGGTCAGGCCGGCCGGCGCGTAGAGGAAGCCCGCGAGCAGCGGTCCGAGCACCGCGCCGGTCTGCCAGAACGTCGAGCTCCACGCCGATGCATTCGAATAGAGCTCGGGCGGCACGAGCGTCGCGCGCAGCGCCGACATCGCGGGCCCGTAGAAGCCGCGCGCGAAGCCGACGAGCGCGATCGTCGCGTAGACCGACGACAGCAGCGCGAAGTCGCTCATGCGCTCCGCGCCGCGCATGATGAAGACGAGCGTCGCGCTGCCGGCGAGGATCACCGAGACCGCCGCGAGGATGATGCGCTTTCGCGGCATGCGATCGGCGATCGCGCCGCCGTAGAGCGCGACCGCGAGGTACGGGATCGCCTCGGCGAGGCCGACGAGCCCGAGCGCGAGCGGATCGCGCGTGCGCTGGTACAGCGCATAGCCGAGCGCGACTTCCTGCGCGACGATCGCCGTCGTGAGGACGAGCGGGCCCGCGAGGATCAGCAGGGTGAAGTCGCGGCGGCGCAGCGCCGCGAAGGACGAGGAACGCACCGCGCAAGGCTACCTCGGCGCGGTGCGTCCCGGCAGGATCGGCCTCAGTCCTGTGGGGGAATCTCGACGCGTCCGCGCACGCCGTCGTGCGAGATGCCGCCCGAGCCGTCCGCGCGCACCACGAAGTCGCGCCCGATGTCGTCGGCCTCGATCC
>DATLNY010000343.1:0-2104 GCA_035536495.1 Candidatus Saccharimonadia bacterium
CGTCGGCGCGCTCGAGGATCGCACGGCCCGAGACGTCGCCGAGCGTGCCCGTGAACCGGTACTCGATTTCGGCGCGCGCGCACTCGAGCTGGCGCCAGTGCGCGGTACCGACGCGCCGATAGCCGGCGTCGCCGCCGGCGAACCCGGCGTCGAGGGGCGCTTCGATCACGAGCTCGAGGCGTTCGCCGCGCGCCGAGCCCGTCAGGCGGAACCAGCGCTGTTCGCGTGGATCGTTCGCGCGCGTGAGCGAAAACGTGAACCAGCGGCCGTCGACGTTGCCGCGCGAGTCCACCGACACGTGCAGCGCCTGGCCGTCGAGCATCGATGCGCGCCAGAGACCGCGCGCGTGCGTTCGGGCCAGCGACGTACCCGGCGCGGTACGAAGTGCGTGGCGTTCGACGACGAGGCGGCCAGTTGTCGCATCGAGCTCGGCATGGACGCGAACCAGCCGACCGGCCTCGTCGAACGCGAAGCGCGGTCGTGCCTGGTGGTCGTCGGGGGGCGAGTCTGCACTCGGGAGCGCACCGATGCGCGCACCCGTAGCCGTGTCGTGCCACCAGACGTCGCCGGCATACCGGCCGAACGGGGAGGATTGCGCGCAGCACGGCCCCGCCGCAAAGGTGCGGCCGTCCGGCGCGACCGCGACGACCACGCGGAAACCCGCCGCGGGCTCGCTGCGCCAGGCGAGCGCGCCGTCGCGGTCGGCGCGGCGCTCGATACCCGCCTCGTCGGTCGACAGCAGCCAGTCTTCGCCTGCCGCGTCGAGCTGCGTGTATCCGGCCGCTTCGATGCGCCAGCGTACGCGACCGTCGCGCTCGATCCGGGCAATGCCGGGCTTGAAGGTCCGGTCGTAGGCGAAGCGAACGAGCGCGCCGCCGTCCCGCGCGCCGAGCACTTCGCCGACGTGACCGCCGAGGGTCGCGGCATCGAGCGACCAGCGCCGCTCGCCGAGCCGGTCGTAAGCGACCGTCGCCCGGTTCTGGACGTGGAGGTGAACGTCGCCGATCGGCGAGCTGCCCGCGACGAAGGCGAATCCCTCCGTCGTCACGTCGCGTGCCGCGACGACATCGCCGGCCGCGGTCGCCGTGGCAAATCGCCACCCCGCCGCGGTCCGGCCCGCGAAGTGGACGTGAGCCCCGTCGCCGAAGGCGGTTTCGACATGCATGCCGAGGTTCAGCGCGACATTGCGCGTTCGCCCCGTGGAGACCGACCGGCAGTCGAGCGAAGCGCGCTGCCCCGCATCGGTTTCGACGCCGCAGACTTCGCCGGTCAGCACGACGCGCCGCACGCCTCGAGGGGCCGGAACCTGCCACGCGACGCGGCCGTCGTCCTCGACGCGGTGCAACGACGTTCTCGACTCGACGAGGACTGCGCGACCGCTGGCCGACCACACCGCGACCGGGGAAACGTGCGCCGGCAGGAAATCCGGAGTCGCGAGATCCCGCGTCGTCGTCGGCGTCCGCAGCGTGTAGCGCTCGTGCATCCCGAACATTCCGACCTGCTCGACGAGGATCGCGCCACCGCGCAGGAGCGCTCGTGGCTCCTCGAGGCCGCGCCCCGGTAGCGGAATGCGCGCATCCACCGTAGCTCGTGCGAGATCGATCGCGACCACCGCACGCTCGTCGGGAAAGCCTGCCGTGCGCGCGTCGAACACGAGGTCGTTGCCTGCGGCGTCGTAACCGAGGGGACGCAACGAGGCGAATTCCTGCGCGACGCGCGTGCGCGATCGTTCGCGGCCGTCGGGGCCGAGCGTGGAGAGCGTCGCGGGTGTCCGGATCGCACCGACGTCGCGCAGCACCGCAATCGAGTCCGGCAGGATCGCGAGGAAGATTGCGTCCTCGACGCGCCAGGCGACTCGGCCGTCCCGCAGGATGCGCGTGAGTACGGGCTTGCCGGTGGACGAAATCTCGCCCTGCAGGATCCCGACCGCGTCGGCGTGCTCGATGGACGCACGGGTGCGGAGCGCGCGGCGCCAGTGCACGACGCTGCGGTCGACGTAGACGAGCTCGGACGCCACGTGATCGGCACTGCCGAGAAGCGCGTAAACGCCCTCGCGGACGGGATCGTGGCGCAACTGCAGGATTCGCTCGGCGCCGATGTCCGG
>DATLNY010000344.1:0-4622 GCA_035536495.1 Candidatus Saccharimonadia bacterium
GGGCGCGTTGCTGAGCCGGGCCGAGGCGGCGCTCGACGCACGCGACATCGAGGCGGCCGAGGCGCTGCTGACGCGTGCAATCGCGCTCGGGGCCGATCCCTCGCGCGTCGACGCGACGCGCCTGCACATTGCCAACGCGCGCCTGTACGAGCACCGCGCCCCGGGCGAGGTGTTCGCCGACCCGTATCTCGATCGGGCCGGCAGCGGCCCCGAGCTCGTCGTGCTTCCGATCGGATCGTTCACGCTCGGCTCGCCCGAGTCCGAGCGCGGGCGCAAGGCGAGCGAAGGTCCGGCGCACGAGGTGCAGATCGCGCGCGCGTTCGCGCTCGGCCGCCACGAAGTGACGGTCAGCCAGTTCCGGCGCTTCGCGCGCGCGGCGGAATACCAGACCGACGCGGAAAGAGCGGGATCGTCGACGTTCTACGACGAGTCGAACGGGCGGCTCACCGCGGGGCGCGGCGTCGACTGGAAGGACGACTACCGCGGCAAGCGCGCGCGCGACGACGATCCGGTCGTGCACGTCTCGTTCAACGACGCCGTCGCGTACGTCGCATGGCTGTCCGAGCGCACCGGAAAGCGCTACCGCCTGCCGAGCGAGGCCGAGTGGGAATACGCCGAGCGCGCCGGCAGCCGTGAACGCTATGCATGGGGCGTCAGCTCGCCGACCAGAGTGATCGGCAATTTCACCGGCGACGGCGACCGCTCGGAGTCGGGTCGGACGTGGACGCGCGCGTTCCCGCGCTACAACGACGGCTACTGGGGACCTGCGCCGTCCGGAAAGTTCGCGGCGAACGCGTTCGGCCTGTTCGATGTTTCGGGCAACGTGTCGGAGTGGGTCGAGGACTGCTGGCACGACAGCTACCTGCGCGCGCCCGTCGACGGCAGCGCATGGGTCAACCCGGGCTGCGGGCGGCGCGTCGTGCGTGGCGGCTCGTGGGGCAGCGCACCGGAGCAGACGCGCTCGGCGTTCCGGCTCAACGCGGCCGCCGACACGCGCAGCGCGCGCGTCGGATTCCGCGTCGCGCGCGATCTCTAGCGAACGCAACGCCCGATTGCGGCGTTGCACAGCAGCCGTACATCGTTCCCGCATAGAATCCGCGCGGGGGTGGGCGCTCCTGCATCGAGGTGACTATGGGTCCGTTCGGTCGCAATGCCCCCGCCGGAGCCGGTCGCCGGCTCGGTGGGCTCCGTCTCTGGCCGCTGCTGCTGTTCGGCGCCTATTTCGTCTACTACTGGTTCTCGCACCAGCAGGACGCGTCGTTCACCGGCCGGCGCCAGCTCGTCGACACGTCGATCGAGCAGGAAGTGCAGCTCGGGCTGCAGTCGTACCAGGAAATCCTGTCGCAGGCCCAGGTCGTCACGACGGGCGAGATCCCGCAGCAGGTCGACGCGATCATGCAGCGGCTCGTCGCGGTCGGCCCGGCCGTCGAGGAATACCTCGCGCAGCAGAAGGGCACGCCGAAGCAGACGCCCTGGAGCGAGTTCGAGTGGGAAGTCGCGGTGCTCGATTCCGAGCAGGTCAACGCGTTCTGCCTGCCGGGCGGCAAGATGGCGGTCTACACCGGACTGATCCCGGTCGCGCAGAACACCGATGGTCTCGCGGTCGTCATGGGACACGAGATCGCGCACGCGTTGCTGCGACACGGCGGCGAGCGCCTCGCACAGCAGAAGCTGATGCAGGTCGGCCAGATGGCCGCGGGCGTCGCGATGGGCGAGATGGATCCCGGCCAGCAGCGGATGATCTTCGCAGCGCTCGGCGCCGGTCTACAGTACGGCGTGCTGCTGCCGTACGCGCGCGACCACGAGACCGAAGCCGACTACCTCGGGCTGATGCTCGCCGCAGCGGCCTGCTTCAATCCGGGCGAAGCGCCGCGACTGTGGGAACGCATGGCGGCGGCCGGCGGCGGGCAGTCACCGCCCGAGTTCATGTCGACGCATCCGCATCCCGGGTCGCGCATCGAGCAGCTCAACGCGCTGCAGGCGGAAGCCGGCGCGATCCGCGCGGCGCTCTGCCAGACGCAGTGAAGCGCCGACGCGCTTGAACACGCGCGCGATCCGCCGCAGGCGAATCGCGCGCACGCGGTTGTAGGAGGAGGGGCCTCAGCCCCGACCGCGCCGCTCGTGCTAGCGAACGACCTCGAAATCGCCGGCGCAACCGCGGTCGACCCACAGATCGCGACCGTCGTAACCCCAGGTGCGGCCCTCGATGCATTCGGCCTCGCTGGTCTGTCGTGCGATCACCGCCGTCTGGCCGCGACCGATGCTGCAGATCTGCCGGCGGAAGTCCTCCGACTTGCAATGGACGACGTCACGCCTGCCCGCATACGCCGGCGCGCCGCCGCGGCGCTCGTAGTCACGGCGCGACTCGACCGAGAATTCGGCGCGGCAACCTTGGTCTACCCAGACGCCACGACGATCCTGGCCCCAGCTCTGGCCCTGGACGCACGGCGTGCGGCTGATGTTGCGCGTCAGCGCGACGCGGCCGCCGGCGACGTCGGCGGCACAGTAGCGGCGGCGATTGTCCTTCGATTCGCAGACGAACGTGCCGGCACCGAGGTAGCGCGCGTCGCGCTCGTCGGCATAGCGGCGTCCGTCGAGGCGCTCGTCGTAGCGGCGCCCGTCGCCGCGCCGATCGTCTTCGTATGAACGCGCGTAGCGGTCGTCACGACCGCCGCCGCCGCTTCCGACCTCGAATGCGCCGCGGCAACCGCCGCGCACCCAGATGCGACCGTCGTCGAAGCCCCAGGTGTCGCCTTCGCGGCACGCACGATGCGAGAACTCGTCGACGAGCCGGACGCCGTAGCGCGTCTCGACCTCGCAGTACTGCTGGCGCCCCGCGATCGATTCGCAGTGGACGACGGCGACCTGCTGGGCGCCGGCCGGCGAGACGCACGCCACGACCCCGAAGAGAGCAGCTGCGGCGTGGCTGGCAAGGGTACGCATGGTCATGAGCGGCTCCATTGATGAATGCAATCGATGCTACTCGCCCCGCGGAAGCCTGCGCTGAACGGCGAGCACAGTGGTCACGCGGACCGCGCGTCGGCCGTTACAGTCCCGCCGGCAATGCGGTCGAGCAACGAAAACAGCTCGTTGAGGTCGACCGGTTTCACCAGGTGCGCATCGAAGCCGGCGGCACGGCTGCGCTCGCGGTCGCTGACTTGTCCGTATCCGGTCAATGCAACGAGGCGCGCTCGGCGGGTCCCGGCATTGCCGCGAAGATTCGCCGCGAGCGCGTAGCCATCGATCAGCGGGAGGCCGATGTCGAGGATCGCCACATCGGGATCGAATGCCCGCGCGGCATCCAGCGCAGCAACACCGTCCGAGGCAGTCGAGACGGCGTGCCCGGCCATCGAAAGCGCCGCGGCGAGCATCTGCAAGGCATCGCCGTTGTCGTCCACGAGGAGCACGCGCAGGGCCGATCCCGTCGCCCGGGGATCGCTGACCGGCGGCTCCATCTGGCGGCGCATCGTCGCGTGCGCCGACAGTGGCAGCGTCACGACGAAGCAGCTGCCCCGGCCCGGTCCCTCGCTTCGTGCCTCGACCGTTCCGTGGTGCAGCTCGACGAGGTTGCGAACGATCGCGAGGCCGAGGCCGAGCCCGCCCTGGGCACGGTCGATGCCGCGGCCCTGCTGCTCGAACAGCACGAAGACGCGTTCGAGCAGGTCGTGCTCGATTCCGATACCGCGGTCCCGGACTTCGACCACCAGCGAGGCACCGGCTGCGCGCGCCTCGACCTCGATGAGCTGTCCGTCGTCACTGTATTTCGAGGCGTTCGCGAGCAGGTTGGAAAACACTTGCGCCATGCGTGCCGCATCGGCGTCGATCGCAAGGCCCGTTGCTGGAACCGATGCGACGACGCGTTGACCCTTGCGCTTGAGCAGCGGGTCGATGGTTTCGATCGCCGCGGCGATCACGGTGGCGGCCTCGATCGGCGCGAGGTCGAGGGAGAGCTTGCCGCGCGTGATCCGCGCGACGTCGAGCAGGTCGTCGACGAGCCGCAACAGGTGCCGGACCTGTCGATGGATGACATCGTGCTCGCGCGACCACAGATCCTTGCGACGCAGCAGATCGAGCGCCGTCACGATCGGCGAAAGCGGATTGCGAAGCTCGTGCCCGAGCATCGCGAGGAAATGGTCCTTGGCGGAGGCGGCCTCTTCGGCCCGTACGTTCGCCGCCTCGAGCGCGCGGGCCTGGGCGTCGAGCTCGGCCAGCGCGCGCTCGAGATCCGCGCGCGTCGTGTCGAGCGCGGTCACGATCGTCCCCGCGCGCGCAGCGTCCCTCCGGGCGGATTCGAGCTGGCCGGCGACGATCGCATGCGCACGTTCGGCGCGCAGCGCAGTTGCGAGCAGCGGCAGCGCGGCAAGCACCGAGCGCGCAGTCGCGTCGGGCACCTCCCCGCCGAGAAAGACGAGCGCGATACCGTCACGAACACAACACAGTGCGACCGTCGACGCCTTGGTTGCGACTGGAACGTCGAAACGATGCACGCCCGGTTCGCGCATGCTGCGCATCAGCGCCGCCCACGCTGCGCCACCGGGGAGCGTCGCGCCAAAACCCTCGGCCGGCACGAACGCCCCTGTGCGCTCGTCGCGCAACAGCACGAGCGCATCATCGCCGCCCAC
>DATLNY010000345.1:0-9089 GCA_035536495.1 Candidatus Saccharimonadia bacterium
CGTCACCACCGGCTCGATCTCGAACACCGGCACCGGTGACTCCGATCAGACCGGCCCCGATTCAACGACGCTCGTCACGCCCGTCGCCGGCTCGCCTGCGCTCGACACGACCAAGGCCGTCACCGGCAACGCCGACGGCGATTCGTCGGGCACGATCACGCAGGGCGACGTCCTGACGTATACGGTGACGGTGACGAACACCGGCAACGTGCCCCTCACGACCGTCGTCGTCACCGACGACCGCATCACGCCGACGGGCGGCTCCACGCCGTGCGCGAGCGTCGCGGTCGGTGCGACCTGCACGCTGGTCGGCACGTACACCGTGACGGCCGCAGACGTCACCGCCGGCTCGATCTCGAACACCGGCACCGGTGATTCCGACCAGACCGATTCGGACTCCGCCATGCTCGTCACGCCCGTCCTCGGCTCGCCGGCGCTCGACACGACCAAGGCCGTGACCGGCAATGCCGATGGCGACAGCTCCGGAACGGTCACGCAGGGCGACGTGCTCACGTACACCGTGACGGTGCGAAACACCGGCAACGTGCCGCTCACGACGGTCGTCGTATCCGACAATCGCATCACGCCGACCGGCGGTACCACGCCGTGCGCGAGCGTTCCGGTTGGCGGTACGTGCACGCTCGTCGGCACGTACACCGTGACGGCCGCAGACGTGACCGCGGGCTCGATCTCGAACACCGGCATGGGTGACTCCGAGCAGACTGGCCCGGATACGACCACGCTCGTCACGCCGGTCCTCGGCTCGCCCGCACTCGACACGACCAAGGCCGTGACCGCCAACGCCGATGGCGACAGCTCGGGCAACGTGTCCCAGGGCGACGTGCTGACGTACACCGTCACGGTTCGGAACACCGGCGACGTCGCGCTGACGAACGTCGTCGTGACCGACAACCGCATCACGCCGACCGGCGGCTCCACGCCGTGCGCGAGCGTCGCGGTCGGTGCGGCCTGCACGCTGGTCGGCAACTACACCGTGACCGCGGCCGACGTCACCGCCGGCTCGATCTCGAACACCGGCACCGGCGACTCCGACCAGACCGGTCCGGACTCCGCCACGCTCGTCACACCCGTCCAGGGCTCGCCCGCGATCAACACCGCGAAGGCGCTGACCTCGAACGCGGACGGCGACAGCTCGGGCACGATCACGCAGGGCGACGTGCTGACGTACACGATCACGGTCAGCAACACCGGCAACGTGCCGGTCAACGGTGTCGTCGTGACCGACAGTCTGATCACGCCGACCGGGGGTACGACTCCGTGCGCGACGGTTGCCGTGGGCGCGACCTGCACACTGATCGGCACCTACACGGTCACGGCGGGCGACGTCTCGACCGGCACGATCACGAACACCGGCACCGGCGACAGCGCACAGACGCCGCCCGATTCCGACACGCTCGTCACGCCGGTCAGCGGCTCGCCTGCGCTCGATACCGCAAAGGCCGTGACGTCCAACGCCGATGGCGACAGTTCGGGCAGCGTCACGCAGGGTGACGTGCTGACGTACACGGTGACGGTCACGAACACGGGCAACGTGCCGCTGACCACCGTGACGGTCACCGACAACCGCATCACGCCGACCGGCGGTACCACGCCGTGCGCGAGCGTCGCGGTCGGCGGAACGTGCACGCTGGTCGGCACATACACCGTCACCGCCGGCGACGTCACGACCGGCAGCATCAGCAACACCGGCACGGGCGACTCCGCGCAGACCCCACCCGACAACGTGACGCTCGTGACGCCGACGCAAGGCACGCCGACGCTCGCCGTCAGCAAGGTCGGCACGCCCGACAACTCGGTCGTCGCGCCATCGAACCAGAGCAACGTCGGCGACCGCATCGCCTACACGATCACCGTGTCGAACTCGGGCAGCGGCGCCGCGACCGGTGTCTCGGTCGCCGACGCGCGGCTGCCGTCGCTGTCGTGCACGATCGGAGGCGGCGCCGTCACACAGCCCGTCACGCTCGCCGCGGGCGCCTCGCTCGTCTGCACCGGCACGTACACGCTGACGGGCGCCGACGTCTCGAACGGCTCGGTCGCCAACACGGCGACCGTCACCGGCACGAACGTCTGCAACCCGACGACGCCGGGCTCGACCTGCAGCGATACCGAAACGACGCCGCTCGCGCTCGCGCCGGTGCTGACCGCGACCAAGGTCGGTACGCTCGACAACACCGTCGTCGCGCCGTCGAACGAGAGCAATGCCGGCGACCGGATCACTTACACGATCACGGTGGCGAACTCCGGCAACGGCGCGGCGACCGGCGTCAGCGTGGCCGACGCACGCCTGCCGTCGCTCGCGTGCACGATCGGCGGAAGCCCGGTGACGATGCCGGCGACGATCAACGCCGGCGCCTCGCTCGTCTGCACCGGGAGCTACACGGTGAGCGCGGGTGACGTCGCGATCGGCTCGGTCACGAACTCCGCGACGGTCACGGGCACGAACGTCTGCAATCCGACGACCGCGGGCTCGACCTGCTCCGATACCGAAACGACGCCGCTCGGCGTGGTGCCGAACCTCACCGTCGACAAGTCGCACGTCGGCAACTTCGTGCAGGGGCAGGTCGGTGCGACGTACACGATCGTCGTGCGCAACGTCGGCAGTGCCGCGACGAGCGGCACGGTCACGCTGACCGACACGCTGCCCGCGGGCCTCACCGCGACCGCGATCGCAGGCAGCGGCTGGAACTGCACGCTCGCGCCGCTGTCGTGCACGCGCGGCGATGCGCTCGCGGCGGGCGCGAGCTATCCGCCGATCGTGCTGACCGTCAACGTCGCCTCGAACGCGCCGGCGACGCTCGTCAACACCGCGACCGTCAGCGGCGGCGGCGACACGACCCCCGGCAACAACACCGACACCGATCCGACGACGGTTGGCGACGCCGGCTTGCCGCTCACGCCGGACCTCACGTTGACGAAGTCGCACACGGGGACGTTCGTGCGCGGCGAAGCGGGCTCGTACACGCTCGTCGTATCGAACGTCGGCGCGGCGCCGACCGCCGGGCCCGTGACCGTCGTCGACATGCTGCCCACCGGGCTCTCGGCGACCGCACTGAGCGGAACCGGCTGGACCTGCAACCTCGCGACGCTGACCTGCACGCGCAGCGACGCGCTCGCGGGCGGCGGTACGTGGCCGGCGATCACGCTCGCGGTCGTCGTCGCGACGAATGCGCCGGCAGAGGTCACCAACACCGCGACGGTGTCCGGCGGCAGCGACACGACGCCGCCAAACAACATCGACACCGACCTCACGCCGATCGGCGTCAGCGCACCGACGCCGGTACCGGTCGATGCGCCGTGGGCGCTGCTGCTGCTCGCAGCGGCGATGTTGCTCGTCGCGGGGCGCCGGCGGAGATTCGCCGGGCGCTGAGGTCCACGACCCGCCGGCTGCGCGTGCGCGCGGCCGGCGCGGTCCGGGACGGCACGCAGCCGCAACTCGATACGCGCACGTGAAGCCGAAGCCGATCCAGGACGGCATCGTCGCGAGCCGGCTGCAGTTGCCGCAGGGGCCGTGGATCACGGTGCTCGACGGTCTCGTCGCGCAGTTTCCGGCGGTCGGTCGCGAGCAATGGCTCGCTCGGATCGCGCGCGGCCGCGTGCTCGACGCCGACGGCGCCGCGATCAATGCAGCCACGCCGTACCGAACGGGCGCGGAAATCCACTACTGGCGCGAGGTCGCCGACGAGCCGCGCATCGAGGCGCATGAGTCGGTCGTGCACGCCGACGCGCACCTCGTCGTGGCCGACAAGCCGCACGGCTTGCCGGTGATGCCGTCGGGAAGGTTCGTGAGCGAGACGCTGCTCGCGCGGCTCGTGCGCCGCCTCGGCAATCCCCACCTCGTGCCGCTGCACCGCATCGATCGCGATACCGCGGGGCTCGTGCTGTTTTCCGCGGATCCGCGTTCGCGCGCGCAGTACCACGCGCTGTTTCGCGAGCGCCGCGTCGACAAGCGTTACGAAGCGCTCGCGCCACCGCTGCCCGGGCTTGCGTTTCCGCACGTGCGCTCGAGCCGCCTCGCGCGCGGCGAGCCGTTCTTCCGCACCTGCGAAGTGGACGGCGCGCCGAATGCCGAGACGCGCATCGACGTGCTCGAGCGCGGGCCGAACGACTGGCGCTACGCGCTGCAGCCGGTGACCGGCCGGCACCACCAGCTGCGCGTGCACCTCGCCGCGCTCGGCGCGCCGATCGTGGGCGACCGGCTCTATCCGGCGCTGCGCGAGGCCAGCGACTTGCCGCTGCAGTTGATCGCGAGATCGCTCGCGTTCGATGATCCGATCGACGGGCAGGCGCGCCGATTCGAAAGCCGCTTCATGTTGCGCGACGACGTCGGTTGAGCGGCCTGCGGCTCAGACCACGACCCTCAGCTGGATCAGGTCGTCCTCCGAGCGCGCGAACGCGAGCTTCGAGACGCAGTCGTCGAGCTCGTCGATCAATCCGACCCGATCGTCGGGATCGATGCCGGGCACCTCGCCGGCCTTCAGCCGGTCGAGGATCGCGAGCACCGCAGCGATCGCGGGATCCGGTGCGTGCCAGGATTCGCGCTCGCTCGCCCACGCCTGCGGCAGCTCCTCGTCGGAGGTGTCGAACGCGTGCGCCGACCAGTCGAAGAACGTGGACAACCGGCGCGAGCCGAGCTCGTCGGCAAGCCGGTCGAGCACGTCGATCGTGTCGAACAGCAGCGAGTGGTCGAGCTCGTCGGCTTCCTCGGGCCGCGCCTTGCGGATGACCCAGATCGTCGTGCCCATCGTCGGATCGTCGCGGCGGAGCGGAGGGCCAGTCTAGCGACGCCGTGAGCGCCATCGCGATGCCAGCGGATCGCGCGCGAGCGTCAGCGAACTGAGCAGCCGGGTCCGCATGGACATAAATCCCGCATCACGCAGGGGTTTATCCCCTGAGGCCACGCCGGCCGCAGCGTCATACTGGGCGTTGCTGTTTTACAGGGGCTCCACCAATGAAGACTTCATGCGACGCCTTCGGCGCTGCAGTGCGATATCGCGCGCCGGCTTGCCGCACCCCCCGCCTGTCCGTCGCCGCGTTCGCGGCGTCGATCGTGCTGATGTCGTCGGCCGCGCACGCGGGCAACCCGGCGAAGCTCGGTGCCGACCATCGCGTGCAGCTGCTGACGCAGCCGCGCGCGGCCGACGCCGAAGTCATCGCGCAGGAATATTTCGCAAGCCAGCTTGCGACGCTTGGTCTCACCGCCGCCGACGTCGCGGTGCTCGCGCTCGAGCGCCGCTACGCGACCCAAGGCCTCGGCACGAACCTGTTCTACCAGCAGCGCATCAACGGCATCCCCGTCTGGAACGCGTTGACGAGCGTGCACGTGCTCGATTCCGGCGCGATCCTCACGGTCAACAACACCGCGGTGCCGAATGTCGCGCAGAAGCTTTCGGCGACCGCGCCGGTCGTCAGCGCGCTCGATGCGGTGCGCGTCGGTCTGCTGAAGGTCGGCATCGACGCGCCGCAGTCTGCGCTCGTGCAGCTGCAGGTGCTCGAGGTCGCGCGCCAGGGCGTCGCATTCGCCGGCACCGGCGCGACGAAGCGGCCGATCCCCGTGCGCCTGATCTACACGCCGCGCCGCGATGGCGCCGTGCGGCTTGCGTGGGAGATGTACGTGATGGCCTCGTCGAACGAGGTCTGGTACATGCACGTCGACGCGCTCGACGGCACCGTGCTCGAGCAGCACAACCTCGTCCATTCGCTCCACAAGTACCGCGTCTACGGCTTCAACTCCGAAAGCCCGATCTCGACCGAAGTCCCGACCGACCTGCATCACGACCTGACGCCCGAGACCGGCGACAAGGTCGCGTCGCCGGACGGTTGGCACACGGGCCTGCTGACGACCGGCAACAACGTCGAGGCCGTGGAGGACCGCGACAACAGCGACTCCGGCGGCTTCCAGCCCGCCGGCACGGCCGTCGGTTCGGACCTGGTCTTCGACTTCGCGCACAACGATGCGAAGGTTCCCTGCGAGCAGCCGAGCGCGGTGAGCACCATCGCGAGCGATCCGGAATTCATCGAGTCGTGCGCCCCGTTCCCCGGGATCGCCGCGCCGAAGAACACCAACCTGCAGGCCGCGATCGTCAACCTGTTCTACTGGAACAACATCGTCCACGACGTCATGTTCCATTACGGCTTCACCGAGGGCGCCGGCAACTTCCAGCAGACCAACCATTCGCTCGAAGGCGCGGGCCGTGATTTCGACGCGGTGTTCGCCCAGGCGCAGGACGGCTCGGGCACGAACAACGCGAATTTCTTCACGCCGCCCGACGACGGCGTCACGCCGATCCTGCTGCCGCCCGCGATGCAGATGTACGAGTGGTCGCCGCCCGGCATCGTGCGCGTCAACCTGCCGCTCGTGTTCGACGACTTCGACGACGACGACAAGCTGCTCGCCGCCGCGACGTCGAGCTTCGGCCAGTCGCTCAAGGTCCTGTCGGAAGCCGCGCGCACCGGCCAGGTCGCACTCGGCAACGACGGCAGCACGGCCGGCGGCACCGGTACCGTCAACGACGGCTGCGAAGCGCTCGTCGGTTTCCCCGCGGGCAAGATTGCGCTGCTCGATCGCGGCCTGTGCGAGTTCGGCGTCAAGGTGCTCAACGCCGAGAAGGCCGGCGCGAAGGGCGCGATCATCGCCAACACGCTCGGCCGGGAATTCGGCACGCCGATGGGACCAGGCGTGGTCGGCGGCCAGGTCACGATCCCGTCGGTGATGATCGGAATGACCAACGGCGCGCGCCTGAAGGCCGCGCTGACGGACATCGTCGACGTCACGCTGGACATCGCGCCGGTTCCGAACCGCGACAGTGACATCGACAACGGCATCATCGCGCACGAGTACGGCCACGGCATCAGCAACCGGCTCATCGGCGGGCCGACGTCGATCGCGTGCCTCATCAACGGGCAGCAGCCGGATCCGAACAACCCCGGCGCGACGATCCCGATCGGCGAGCAGATGGGCGAGGGCTGGAGCGATCTCTACGGGTTGATCCTGACCGCGCAGGCCGCCGACACCGGCAACACGCCGCGCGGCATCGGCGCGTACATCTCGTACCAGAACCAGTTCGGCCCGGGCATCCGCCGCTTCCCGTACAGCCGCGACATGAACGTCAATCCGCTGACGTACGGCAACGTCCCGGCCGAAGCCGTGCCTCACGGCGTCGGCACCGTCTGGGCGACGATGGTCTGGGACATGTACTGGAACCTCGTCGACACGTACGGCTACGAGCCGGACCTGTTCAAGTTCAATTCGCCCAAGGGCAACGTCCGCACGCTGCACCTCATCAACAACGGCATCATCGTGACGAAATGCCGTCCGAGCTTCGTCGATGCGCGCAACGGAATCCTGACGGCCGAGGCTGCCGACGGGAACACGACCGACTCCTGCGCGATCTGGAACGCGTTCGCGCGTCGCGGCCTCGGCGTCGCCGCGATCAACCCGACCGGTGGCGAAGACCACCGCGAGGCGGTCGAGGACTTCACCGTCCCGGCGTTCTGCTCGACGACGGGCCAGCCGCCGGTTGCGCAGAACGATGCGTATTCGACGGCCGAGAACACGCTGCTGTCGGTGCAGGCTCCGGGCGTGCTCGCGAACGACTCCGATGCCGACGCGGACCCGATCACCGCGAGCGTCACGAAGGAGCCGGACAACGACGCGAGCTTCACGCTGAACCCGGACGGCTCGTTCTCGTACCAGCCCTCGGCGAGCTTCGAGGGTACCGACACGTTCAGGTACGTCGCGCAGAGCAACGGCGTCTCGTCGGCGGAAGCCACCGTCACGATCACGGTCACGCCCGGCAGCGACACGCCGCCGACCGCGGTCGCGGATACCGCGACCATGGTCGAGGACAGCACCGCGACGATCGACGTGCTCGCCAACGACACGAACGCCGACGGCGGCCCGAAGGAGGTCGCTTCCGCGACGCAGCCGACGAACGGCACGGTTATCGTCAACCCCGCCCGCACGGACCTTTCGTTCACGCCCGACGCGAACTTCTGCAGCACGACGCCGCAGACGTTCACGTACGCGTTGAACGGCGGCTCGTCGACGACGGTCTCGGTGACGGTCACCTGCGTCGACGACCGGCCCAACGCGTTCGCCGATGCAGCGACGGTCGCGCAGGACTCTGCTGCGACCGCGATCAACGTGCTCGCGAACGACACGGACGTCGATGGCGGCGCGAAGACGATCGTCAGCGTCACGCAGCCGGCGAACGGCACCGTCGTCATCACCGGCAGTGGCACGGGGCTCACGTATCGGCCGAACACGGGTTACTGCGCGACGACCGCCGACACGTTCACCTACACGCTCAACGGCGGTACGTCTGCGACGGTCTCGGTGACGGTGACGTGCACCCCGCCGCCGCCGCTGGTCGATCCGCTGTTCGCGAACGGGTTCGAATAACCCGCGAGGATGGAACACCCGCGGCCGGCAGCATCATCCGCTGCCGGCCGCGCGCTTTTGCGCCGGCGCCGATCACGCCGACCCGTCGGTCACGCGTTCGCGAGCAGGAACGCAGCTTTCTCGGCGGGCTTCGTGCCGGGATCCCGGCGAGGCCACCACTGGCGCCGCGGCGGCTCTAGTCGACGAGACCGCCCGATCCGCCACCGCCCTTGCCGCGCCGCAGCGACACGCTGCGCTGCACCGTCATCTTGCCGCGCGCGGTCGGCTCGGCCTTGCCGAATTTCTCGCGGACCATGCCGCGCGACTTCAGGCTGCCGACGTTCGGATCGTCGATCGTGAACTTCGCGCGCTTGGATTCCTTGACGATCGTTTCAAGCGTGTTGAGCTCGGACTTCGTGATCGGACCGGCCATGGGAAATGCTCCGTCAGGGGTTGCGCAGGCCCGAGCATCGCGCCGGCGATGCTGCAGTGCAAGACCGCAGGTGCCGGGATCTGACGCAAGTCACAGGTCGGCGGACGAGCGGCTGCCGCGCAGGTCGGCACGCACCGCAGCCGGCATCACTCGAACCCGTTCGAGAACAGCACGCCGAGCAGCGGGGCGCTGCGCACGCACTCGTAGGTTTCCGCGATCCGCGGCCCCGTGTCGAGCACCGCGAAGTCGCTGACC